>JACCYS010000026.1 GCA_013696365.1 Nocardioidaceae bacterium | reverse complement strand
CGTCATGACCTGATCGACCTGTGGTGTCAGCTCCTCAGCGACGTCTACGTGCACTACGAGCAGAAGCGAGCCCTCTACGGGTACGATCCCGTGCGTGCGCTGAACGCGCTGCGGCGCCAAGTCCCCTACCCCGACGCGCCGGGGTTCCTGCGCGAGCTCACCCTCCTGGTGAACGGGTTGCGCGACCAACACACCCAGCTGTACCTGCCCGGGGCCGACCCACACCGAACGCCCCGCGTCGAGGCGCTGCCTTTCCTGGTCGAGGTGTACGGCGAGTACCGTTCACCGACCTATGTGGTCACCAAGGTCAGCGACGTCGTCGACGACCCCCGCTTCGTCCCCGGCGTCCGGATGACCACGTGGAACGGCGTCCCGTTCCCGCGCACCGTCGACCTGTACGCCGACACCCTCACCGGCGGACGCCCAGACGCTCGACGAGCCCGAGCCCTGGAGACGCTGACTCAGCGGCCACTGGCCTACCTGCCGCCGCCCGACGAACTGTGGGTCGACATCGGCTACCGCGACCCTGACTCCACGGACGAACCGGACCGCACGATCCGCTTCCAGTGGCGCGCGATCGACCCCTCGACAGCGCTCACCGCACCCCAAACAGTCGACGTGCGCACCCGCCGCGCGGTGGACGCCACCAGCGAGGCCGCGCGACGGGCCCGCAAGCTGCTCTTCCAACCCGCACTCTGGGAAGGTGAGCTCACCGGTCCGCGTCGCGCCGCCAAGGGAGCCTCATGGATGCAGACAGCGTTCCCGGACGCGATCTCCGCGCGGAGGCTGAGGACCAGCCACGGGACATTCGGGTACCTGAGGCTGTGGACCTTCGACGTGGACCACAGCGACCAGTACCTGACCGAGGCCGATCGACTCCTACGAGCCATGCCGCGGCAGGGACTGATCATCGACCTGCGCTCTAACCCCGGAGGTGTGATCGAGGTCGCCGAACGCCTCCTACAACTGTTCACCACCACGGTCATCCAGCCGGTGCGGTTCGCCCTACGGGCCACACCAGCCATCGCCGCGCTGACCGAAGCCGACGGCAACGGCGCCGACCTCGCGGACTGGGCAGCGTCAGTAACAAGCGCGCTCGACCTCGGCGAGCAGTACTCCCAACACCTGCCCATCAGCGACCCGGACCGCTGCAACGGCCGTGCGGTCGCCTACCACGGCCCAGTTGTCGCCATCGTCAACGCCAACACGTTCTCCAGCGGAGACATCTTCGCCGCCGGCATCACCGACCACCGAATCGGCCAGATCGTCTCGATCGGGGAAGGGACCGGTGGCGGCGGAGCCAACGTGTGGACCAGCGACGACATCGAATACGCCTACCACTGCGCCGGGAAGACCCTGCCGCCCCGACCACCAAGTGTCGCGTACTCCATCTCCGTGCGACGCATCGCCCGCTCCGGCACAGCCTCCGGACTCGCCATCGAAGACATCGGCGTACCCGATGACGAGCACTACGACATGACCGAGCGCGACGTCCTCCACGGCAACCACGACCTCACCGACTTCTGCGCCCAGCTACTCGCCACGACGTGACACCAGAAGGACCCGGGCGAGCTCGCGCAGACTTTGGTGCCCCGAGGCCGACCACCCAGGCCACCCAAGTCGGGATCACCACCGCGTCGGTCATGGGATAAATCTACTTCGCGGCCGCGTAACTCACGTGCACATCGAGATCGCTTCGGAACGCACCCGGGCCCGCGACCCCGATCAGGCGGATGCCGCGGGTGCCGCGAATGTTAGTGCGGAGTCAGCCCGCTAGGTTCGCGCCGCAGCCAAGCAGCATTGACTGCCGTGCGGCGTCAGTCACGCGACCCTTGTAACGACGCAAGCAACTGCCGCGCCGCGGACGCGCACCCACCCGCGCAGCCCCCGTCCGATCGGTACTACACAGTAGGACGATGACATGCTGGTGGGGTGGGTGAAGAACTCAACTGGGACGCGGAGTCGGAGGCGTACATCCGTTCGCGGTCCAGTCGGTAGCGAGATGGTCTCGACATCGAGCTCGCGTGGACACAGGAGGTCCTGGGCGATGTGGACATGGTTGCGTTCGAGCCTGACCCTAAGTCTCGCGTGGGTGCCGCGCGGTTCGTCGGACGCTCAAGAAGCGCTGGACGGGTGCTGGTGGTGATCGCCTACCGCGACCTGCACGGCGACCTGCACGGGGTCAATGCCTGGCCGGCGACCGGGGCCGACCTGAAGTTCTATGAGGAAGGACTCGACAATGGCCAAGACGACTGATCCTCAGCTGATCGCTCGGTTGCGTGAGGAGTCCGAGCGCACGAAGGACGACCCTTTTCCCGGGGGCGTCCGATCTGTCCGCCCGAACAGGTCGCAGGTGTACTCGGTGCGGCTCAGCGCCGAGGAGCAAGCACGCGTGCAGAGCGTGGCTGATGCCATGCACCTGCCAGCCTCCACGCTGGTGCGCTCCTGGATCCTGGACCGACTGGACCAGGAAAGCGCCTGACCGTTCATCCTGACTTGCCGCATACCGTGACGCGGTAGCGTCCGCTCCTGAGTTCCTAAGGGAAGTCAAGCGACTCTGGACGTCTTAGGCCGGTTGTTGGCAGGCCGGGGTGTTGGAGCGCTTGGCGACTCCTGTGACCCCGGGTCTGTCTTGTGGTTGGTGGCCCGGTAGTAGCGCTTCTTGGACGGCTTCTTGGGTACCTGGTGCTTCTCGTCGACGATGCGTTTGCCCTCGGCCGGGGTCAGCGGTGTGCCGTCGACGTCGCGGATCTGGTAGGGCGCTCCGGTCCGCCAGCAGGTCGCGATCCGGGTGAGCAGGATGGTGGCCAGGTGGCACATGGCGGAGTCGTGGTGGCGGTCGGCGGCCATCAGCCTGGCGTACTTCGCAGCAAGCTGGGGGTCGAACTTGCGGGCCTGCTCGGCGGCCATCCAGGCCGCTTCCCGCAGCAGCGGGTCACCGGCCTTGGTCAACCCACCGGTGTGCTCGGCGGTCCCGGACTGGCTGACCTTGGGCACCAGCCCGGAGTAGGAACGGACCGCGGCCAGGGAGGTGAACCGGTGCGGGTCACCGAGCCGGCCGGCGATGATGCCGGCCAGGACCGGGCCCACGCCGGGGGCCGAGCGGACGATGCTGGCCGGGTCGGCCTCGGCGTACAGGTTCGCGACCCGCTCGTCCAAGTCGGCGATCTGCGCGGTCAGCGCGATGGCCTGCTCGGCCTCGACGGCGATGTCGGCAGCCAGCTCGGCGAAGTCCATCCCCTCGCCGTCCCACAACCGCAACGACTCCTGGGCGGCGCCGATGAGCTCGGCAGCCTTGCCCTCGCGCCAGTGGCCACGGGAGTGCCGGCGCAAGAACCTGGCCAGGCGGGCCTGACCGAGCCGGATGACAGCGTTCGGGTCGGCGTAGCGGGCCAGGAACGCCAGCGTGGCCTTGCCGTAGTCGGTGCCCAGCGCGTCGTACCAGCCCGGTCCGAGCAGCTCCAGCTGGGCGTCCAGCCGGTTGAACACCGCCGTGCGCCGTTTGGCGATCGAGGACCGCTGCTTGACAACCCGCCGCAACGGGTCGGCCGGCCCGTCGCCGGTGTGCTCGCGCAGTCCTTCGGGGTGCAGCAGCGGCAGCCGGGCCAGCAGCACCGAGTCGAGCCGGTCGGTCTTGGTGTGCTTGGAGTAGTAGTCGCGCAGGTCCGCGGACTGCGTCGTCGGCACCAGCACCACCTTGACGCCGCGGCGCCGGAACCAGGCCGCGACCGGGATCCACGCGTTGCGGGTCGGTTCCATCACCACCATCAGCTCGGCCGCCTCAGCGTCGATGTCCGCCCACAGCCGCTCCAGGTCGGCGGTGCGGGAGAAGAACTTGCGCCCTCGCCACACCAGCCTTCCGTCCGGACCGGCCAGCGACGCCACGTGCGCCGCCCGGCAGGCCAGGTCGATCCCCAACGTCATCAGCATCAGCCAGCTCCTGTTCCCTCGCTCACCCGGTCAGGTCATCTCGAGGAGGAGTCGGCTGGGCCCAGACATTCTGCAAGTAGGAGTCCCCACCGTGTGGGGCTTCAAGTTCCCGAACAGGGACACCGCTCACCATCGAGACACCCCGCGGGAGCCTCTCAGGAGAAAGGGATCACCAGGTGTCCCAGCCGCTAGATCAGACCACCCGCAGGGGCACCAACCAACCTGCCGCGCGGTTTGCGTTCAGCCAGTGGCTGGGCTGCTACCGATCGGGGGGACTCTCCGGGGCCGAAGCGCATGAGTGCGCGGCACATCCGGCTGGAGGTGGGTGGCTCAGGCAGGGGTGGTGCCTCGTCGGTGTCGAAGGCTTGGACGAGGTAGACGACGAGGCGTCGCCAGGCGTCGAAGGCGGTGTCGGCGGGTGACGTTGACGAGGCCGGCGTTTGGCTAAGACCACGGACTTCCTGACGGGCGGAGCCGGGGGTACAACCGGCCGATGTCATTGGCGCGGCCGATGAGCTGCGTGAGCTCCTCGGCGGCTTGGTCGCGCTCGGCCCAAGAGTGCGGCGGGCCAGGACGTGTTCCGAGCAACCGCTGACAATCATGGTCGCGCTATCCGCAGGTCGCCATGCGCTCCGAAGGCCGTGACCAGCCAAGATGCACGGCGCATGGCCGGCCTACTCGAAGGCCGGGTTGCGTCCGGGTGGCCGCATGGTGGCCGCATGGTGGCCAAGGACACCATGACGAAGTCGAGCCACGACGTACGAACCCCAGGCCCGTCGAGGCTCTGACCAGCACAAACGCGAGTGGGCCCCGTGGGACTCGAACCCACAACCTACGGATTAAAAGGCAGAGACGTTGCGAGACACCAGATTTGACCCTGCTGCAATCGGTGGAAACCGCGGCGGTTGACGCAACCAGCGCCGGTCGCGGCGATGCTGTGGTGGCCAAATGGTGGCCACGTGCAACCCCACACGGACCTCTTCCCCGGGGGGCGATGGCTGCGCGGCAGCTCACGAACCCAACCCGCTGAGAC
>JACCYS010000010.1 GCA_013696365.1 Nocardioidaceae bacterium | reverse complement strand
ATGTCGCCGCTGACCGGGTCGGTCTCGACCGCCAGCCCGGGCGGCAGCCCGGTGGCCGGTGTGCGGGCGACGAACGTGTTGTAGAAGCCGACCACCTCATCGCGGCCGAGCACGGGCAACTGGCTCTGGGTGCCCTGGAAGACGATGTCCTTGTAGACCAGGTCGAGCCCGAGGGCGCCCGACAAGACTTGATGGCCGAGACACACGGCGAGGAACGGCTGCTCCGCCGCCAGCAGCCCGTCGACCACCCGCCGCAACGTGCCCATCTTTGGGTCGTCGAGGTCACGGGGATCGCCCGGCCCCGGCCCCACGACCACCAAGTCGTGGCTGTCGGTGCAGCCGGGCGTCCAAGCGTCATGGCGCACCACGTCAGTCGTCATGCCGAGCACGCCGAGCACGTGTCGCAGCATGTTGACGAAGTCGTCCTCACCGTCCACCACCACCGCGCGCAGACCTTTCAGGTCGGGATGCGCGGGCGTGCTGGACTGGTCGGTGAGCCAGAACGACGCGAGCCGCTGGTTGCGTGAACCCAGCGCTATTCGCACGTCCTCGTCGAAGGCCAGCTGGGCGACCTCGTCGCTGATCGTGGCGGGCGGGTCGACCAGGCCGAAGCCGGTGAGCACCCCAGCGGCCTTGGCGTGGGTCTCAGCGGTCTCGTATTCGGGGTCGGAGTCGCGCACCAGGGTGGCACCAGCGGTGACGCAGACGCGGCCGCCGGTGTCGACGTCGGCGGTGCGGATGAGGATCGGCGCGTCCGCGGTGGGCTCACCGGACTCGTCCCGGCCCAGCAGCGCCAGCACCGAGCCGTAGTAGCCCCGCCCGGCCGGTTCGTACTGCGCGATCAGCCGGCAGGCGTTCTCGACCGGGCTGCCGGTGACAGTGGCTGCGAACATCGAGTCCCGCAGCACTTCGCGCGGGTCGCGGTGGGTGCGGCCGGCGAGCAGGTATTCGGTGTGCACAAGGTGCGTCATTTGCTTGAGGTACGGGCCGAGCACCAGGCCGCCCTCGGAGCAGATGTCGCACATCATCTTGAGCTCTTCGTCGACCACCATGAACAGCTCGTAGATCTCTTTCTCGTCGGCGAGGAAGTCGAGCATCGCCCGCTTTCGCGCGGCGCCGGTGTCGAGTCCGTGCAGCCGGAAGGTGCCCGAGATTGGGTTCATCCGCACTTGGCCGGCGTCCAGGCTGATGTGCCGCTCGGGGCTGGCGCCGATCAGCCAGCGGTCGCCGGTGAACACGCAGAACGTCCAGTACGCACCGCGCTCGCGCTCCAGCAGCCGCCGCCAGACGGTCATTGCCTCGTCGTGGCCGAACTGCTGAGCCTGCGCCCGCCAGGTTCGGCCGATGACGAGATTGGCTCCCTCACCGGCGCCGATCTCGTCGCGGATCACTGCGGCAACGACCTGCTCGTAGTCCGCGTCGGGTATCTCGAAGCCGCCTCGGTCGGCGAAGACCGGCGGCTGGTCGGGCAACAGGGTCAACGCCTCGTCCAGCGGCAGGGTGCTCTCGTGATCGATGGTGATCGACGACAACGGTGTGCCGTCGTCGACCGCCGCGAAGCCGCGCTCCCGGACCTGCCGGTATGGGATCGCGACGAGCCGATCGAAGCGGCGCCCAGTTGCCGGATTGCCCTGTTCGATCGGCACGTCGGCTATCCGCTCGATGTCGGCACGCTCGCCGGCGAGCAGCGTCACCGACGCGTCATTGCCGAACCGGATCAGCGCATAGGCGGACCGGCCGATGACCTCGTCGAAAGGGCTCGCCTGACTCACCCGCGCGAGTCTGTCATCCGGCGAGTGTGAGCAGGTTGCGCAGGTGCCGCTCCCCGAGACTCGGATTGGCCGGAACGGATCGGCTGCCGTGCCCGAGGGCGGGTGGCGGTGGCCGGGTGTGGGTGTGGCCGGTGGGCATCGTCCACTCGATGTCGGGGGCGTGCGCACGCAGCCGGTTGAGTGTGTCACCAGCGTCGAGGGTCAGCGGCAGCGCACGCACGGTGATGGCGGGGTGGTCTTTGACGATGTGCACGCCCTTACCCAGACCCTGGCCGTTGGCCGCGGCCGTCGGCCCGCCGTGCCGGTGGTCGTCGATGTGGTCGATGTCGGCGATCCGCCCCCCGGACAACCGGCAGTCCTGGTCACGCCACAACGCGAAGAACCGCAGACCACCGGTGAAACAGCGCGCTGTGGAGTCCATGGCCACCAGCCGTCCGTCGGCCGGGTCGCAGAACAGCCCGCGCAGCCGGGCCGGCGCACCTGTGCTGTCGCTGTTGTTGAGGATGTCGTGCAACACCTCGGACGGGATGGCGCCATAGCCACGGAGCATCCCCGGCTCGTCGTCCAGCCCCAACAACGTCGACGCGCTGATCACCACCTGCACCTCCGCGGCCACCGGCAGCCGCCACGGTGAAGGCTGGCCGATCTGGCCCGCGTGGCCGGTGTCAGGGGAGTCGCAGTTGGCAGAGATGGGCACAGAGGTGGGCCATCGATCCCACGCCGGGTCATCGGCGTCCGGGTCGTCGCCAACGGGCGGGCTGGGTGGCGGGGTGGACCACCGCCACGGCTCCCAGCCGCCGACCGACCGCCAGGTCGCGGGGCGTGTGCTGGGTTGATCAGTCCGCACCATTGCTGTGCCGGTGATGCGCTCGATGAACAGGTCGGCCAGCAGGGTGTCGATCGACCGCGCGTCACCGTCGCGCCGCATCCCGCGAGCGGTGCGGTCCAGAGCGCCGAATGCAGCCAGCGCCTCCTCAGCCCGCAACGTCGCATACACCCCCGCCGTGCCGTCGGCTGGGTCGCTCAGCTGCACCCGACGCTCACGCTGCCGAGCTGCCGCCGCTCGTTTGGCGGCAGCCAGCGGATCGGCAGCCAGCACTCGTCGCAAGGCAGCCTTCTCCAGCTGTCCGGCCGTCAGCGCGCTGCGACAGGCGTCGTGGGCCAGCTCCGCGGCCACCTGCCGCCGCTGCGCAGGCTCCAAGACCTCGGTGGCAGCAGTGACCTTGCGCAACCCCGCCATGGACACCGCGCCGGTGCCGACCAGCACCAACAGCTCGCCGTGATCACGCACTGCCCGCGAAGCGCCCGCTAACCGGCCACAGGCGGTCATCGTCGCCACCCGCACCGCGGCCCCCACCTCTACCGCCGCGCTGCGGCCCTGCAGATGATCCGGCACGCTCTCGCGCTGATCGTCCGCCAACCGCGCCGAGCCGAACGCCGCCAGATCCCGCGCTTGCGCCGCCTGCGCTGCGTTTGCCAGCCGCTCCAGCGCCCCAATCCGCTCCACCAGCCGCGCCGCCGTCAGGACGCCGGACTCCGGCGGCTCGCCCACCACACCAGCAAGAGCCAACCGGTCACAGCCGGTCGCCTCCGCCAACGCATCGAACACGGTGTCCAACATGTGCCAATTGCACCACCCGCCACCGACAGTCTGAGTCGTCTCAGTCCCCACCTGGCTGGATCAGTTCTCAGCCCAGCCCGCGCATCCGCAACGCGGCCTGGGTGCGGTCGCGCACCTGCAACTTGGCGAGCACGTGTGACACGTGGTTCTGCACGGTCTTGAGGCTCACCGCCAGCTCGCGAGCGATCTCGGCGTTGCTGCGGCCAGCGGCGATGAGGGCCAGCACCTCGGCCTCGCGGTCGGTCAGCTCGGGGGTGAGCCCCCCGCCACGTGAACCGCGCCCGCCGGCGAGCACCCGTTCGGCGACGCCACGGCCGAAGACCGCCCCGCCAGCCGCCACGGCCCGGACCGCGGCCAGCACGTCCTCCTGAACCGCCCCCTTGAGCAGGTAGCCGCGCGCCCCAACCCGAAGTGCCGCCAGCACGCTGTCGTCGTCATCGACCATCGTCAGGACGAGGACGGCGACCGAGGGCACCCGGGCGACGATCCGGCGAGTGGCCTCCAACCCGGGCATCCCCGGCAGGTTGAGGTCCATCAGCACCACGTCGGGGACGAGCTCGATCGTCCGCCGCACGGCTTCGTCGCCGTCGCCGACGGCGGCGACGACCTCGACGTCGGCGACGGTGCCCAGCAGGCCACTCAGGCCGGCACGAAAGAGCGGGTGGTCGTCGACCACGAGGACCCGAATCATGGGGCAACACCGTCCGACCGGGGGAGCCACAGCGACACCGTGGTCCCGTTGGCGGCTGCAGCCTGGATGTTCAGCCGACCGCCGATCTCGACCGCCCGCTCATGCATGCTGGTCAGCCGATGCCACCGGGCCGCGGGCGCACCTCGCCGGACCCGTTGTCGGTGACCTCGAGCCGGATGCCGTCGGTGTCCACGCTCAGGGCGACCTGGGATCGGGTCGCGCCGGAGTGCCGGACCGCGTTGCTGAGCGCCTCCTGGGTGACCCGGTACGCCGCGACCTCGACCGCGGCGGGGATATCGGGCAGGTCGGCCGGCATGGTCACCTCCACGGTGAGGTCCGAGCCCTGCCTGATCCGTT
>JACCYS010000006.1 GCA_013696365.1 Nocardioidaceae bacterium | reverse complement strand
CCGAATCTGCAGCGGCGCAGCGAGCAGCGCGAGCAACACCAGCACCGTCTGGGTGGCCACTGCCGCGAGCACCAGCAACGCGAGCAGATGCAGCGACACATACAGCCATCGGGTGCGGGTGTCGCCCAGCCGCACCGCGAGCGTGCGCTTGCCGGCGGCCCGGTCGGTCGAGGTGTCCCTCAGGTTGTTGGCGACCAGGATGGCGCACGCCAGCGCCCCGACACCGACCCCGGCGAGCACACTGATGCCGGTGATCCGACCGGCCTGTACGTACGTCGTCCCGCAGACAGCCACCAGGCCGAAGAAGACGAACACAAGCAGCTCGCCAAGGCCGCGATAGCCGTACGGACGGGCGGTGCCGGTGTATGCCCAGGCCGCGATGAGTGCCGCGCCACCGACGAGCAGCAACCACCAGCTGGTCAGCGCGGACAGAATGGCCCCGGCGGCGGCAGCCACCAACAGCGCCGCCACAGCAGCCCGTCGCACCGCAGCCGGCGCGGCGAGGCCCGAGCCGACCAGCCGCAGCGGCCCGACGCGGTCGCTGTCGGTGCCCCGAATCCCGTCTGAGTAGTCGTTGGCGTAGTTGACACCGACCTGCAGCGCGAGCGCGACCATCAGCGCGAGCAGGGCTGCACCGAGCCGGAACGAGCCGATGAACGCCGCCGCACCACTGCCCGCGGCGACCGGTGCGAACGCAGCCGGCAAGGTGCGGGGACGTGCCCCCTCAATCCACTGCGCGAGGTCGGCCACGACACGCATCCAACCAGCCGCTGCGTAGCCTGGCCGCTTGTGACCCTGCAACCGGTCGGTGGCCCCCCACATGAGCTGCTCGCCGAGTTGCGCCGGTGGTGGCAACGCCCCAACGGCCCGCTGCTGGTGAAAACCTCTGGCAGCACCGGGCGGCCACGGACGGTCCAGTTGTCCCAACAGTCGCTGCAGGCGTCGGCGGTGGCCTCGCAGCGGCGGCTGGGCGGGCCGGCCGTATGGGTGCTCGCGGTGCCAACCGAGTTCGTGGCCGGCCTCGCGGTGCTGGTGCGCTCGCTGCTGGCAGGCACCGAGCCGGTGCTGCTCGCCGAACACGACGGCGACTGGGGTGCCGCAGTGTCCACGGCGCGAACCGCTGCGGCGACAGCAGGAGTCGACCGCTGCCACACCGCACTCGTGCCGACCCAGCTGCACCGGCTGGCGGCCGCCGGTCGGCTCACCGAGCTGGCCGACCTGGACTCGGTGCTGCTGGGCGGGGCAGCCGCCGACCCCGGCCTGGTCGGTGCCGCCACCGAGGCTGGGGTGTCGGTCGTGCGTACGTACGGCATGGCCGAGACCTGCGGCGGCTGCGTGTACGACGGCGTCCCGCTCGACGGCGTCAGCGTGCGGGTGGCCGGCGATGGCCGGGTCGAGGTTGCCGGCCCGGTGCTGTTCGACGGTTACGCCGACGATCCGACGGCGACCGCTCACGTGACCCACGGTGGTTGGCTGCACACCGAAGACCTGGGCCGGATCACCGCCGACGGCAGTCTGCAGGTTTTAGGCCGCGCAGACGACATGGTGGTCAGCGGCGGGGTCAACGTTTCGCTGCCTGCAGTCGAGCAGACGCTGCGGAGACATCGCGGTGTGGCCGACGTCGTGGTGGTCGGCGTGCCGGACGATGAGTGGGGCGCCCGGGTGGTGGCGGTGGTACGCCCCGCCACCGGCGGCGCGGTGCTAACCCTCGACCAGCTGCGCGCGCACGTCGCGGCCGAGCATCCCCGGGCGTGGGCGCCCCGCGGGCTCGTGTCGGTCCACCAGCTGCCACTGCTCGACAACGGCAAGGTTGATCGGGTCGCGGCTCTGCAGCTGGCCCAACGCACCGTGGATCGCCCAAGCTAGATGCGCCCGGCCAGAGCTCGCACAGCCACGACGGCCTAGCCTTCTGTCGTGGACCAGCCCGGGGACCGGAGCCGTGACCCGGTGGCGTTCGCGGTGCCCTTGCGGACACGCTTTCGCGGCATCAACGTCCGCGAGGGCATGGTCTGGCGTGGCCAGCATGGGTGGGCGGAGTTCGCGCCGTTCGCCGACTATCCCGACGCCGCCGCAGTGTCCTGGTATCGATCGGCGGTGGAGGCTGCGGACGTCGGCTGGCCCCCGCCGCTGCGCGACCGCATCGCGGTCAACTGCACTGTGCCGGCGGTGCCGCCCGAGCAGGCCGGCGCCCTGGTGCTCGCCGGTCACGGCTGCCGCACCGCCAAGGTCAAGGTGGCCGAGCGCGGGCAGAGCCTCGCTGACGATGCGGACCGGGTTGCCGCCGTCCGGGCTGCGCTGGGGCCCGGCGGGCGGGTGCGCATCGACGCGAACGGCGGCTGGGATGTGGACGCCGCCGTCACCGCTGTCCGCAAGCTTGACCGCGCCGCCGGCGGCCTGGAGTACGTCGAGCAGCCATGCGCCACGGTCGAGGAGCTGGCGGTCGTGCGCCGCCGCAGTCAGGTTCCGGTGGCAGCGGATGAGTCCATCCGGCGGGTCGAAGACCCGTACCGGGTCCGTGACCTTCATGCGGCCGACATCGCGGTGCTCAAGGTCCCCCCGCTCGGCGGTGTGCGGGCCTGCCTCGACATCGCCGAGCGCATCGGTCTGCCGGTGGTGGTCTCGTCGGCGCTAGACACCTCAGTCGGCCTGACAGCCGGGCTTGCGTTGGCGGCTGCTCTGCCCGACCTGCCGTACGCGTGTGGGCTGGGCACCGCGCCGTTGCTGGGTCGGGACCTGACCGGCACCCCCCTGCTGCCCATCGATGGGGCGCTGACCGTACGAACGGTTGAGGTGGACGACGCCCTGCTGGCCGCCAGCCGAGCCGACCGACCGCTGTCCGATCGGTGGGCGGCCCGGTTGGCTGCCGTGCGTTTGCTCGCCGACCGGGCGCCCACCGGGCAGGATCAACGGTTGTGAACCCGTCCACCCGGCTCGCCCGGCTGCTCGTCGACGAGCTCGTGCGGCACGGCGTGCGCGAGGCGGTGTTGGCACCGGGCTCCCGCTCGGCCGCGCTGGCGCTGGCGTTGCACGCCGCCGACGCGGCGGGGCGACTGCGGCTGCATGTCCGGGTCGATGAGCGCACCGCTGGCTTCCTTGCTCTTGGTCTGGCCCGCGGATCGCACCGTCCGGTGCCGGTCGTCACTACTTCCGGCTCGGCGGTCGCGCACCTGCATCCGGCGGTGCTGGAAGCCCATCACAGCGGCCTGCCGGTCATCGTGGTGTCGGCGGACCGGCCCGCTCAGCTGCGGGGCAGCGGGGCGAACCAGACGACCGAGCAGGTGCGACTGTTTGGCTCGGCGTTGCGTTGGAGCGCAGACGTGCCAGCCGATGTGGTCGCCGAGGCGCA
>JACCYS010000364.1 GCA_013696365.1 Nocardioidaceae bacterium | reverse complement strand
AACATGCGCCGCTTCGAGCAGCGGCCAGGCGAGTCGCTGGTGCTCGGGGAGTTGCTCGACCGAAGCGTCACGATCACCGATAGTGGTGTCACCGGTGCGGTGTACGACGTGGCCATGGAAAGCGACCGCAGCCGCGACTGGTCGCTGGTCAAGGTCGCGCTGCGCGA
This sequence comes from Nocardioidaceae bacterium, assembly GCA_013696365.1. Taxonomy (GTDB): domain Bacteria; phylum Actinomycetota; class Actinomycetes; order Propionibacteriales; family Nocardioidaceae; genus JACCVL01. The sequence goes on along the minus strand of JACCYS010000364.1, from coordinate 10,954 downwards.
AGGGTCGAGCCGCTTCGGCCGCAAGGGGCAGGCGCACATCGTCGACATCGGCGACGTCACCGGCCTGGTCGAGCACCAGGCCGACCAGGGGGCAACAAACCTGCTAGCCACTCTGCACACGCTTCGCGCCGCCGATCTGGCCGACGTGCTGCGCGGTCTTGGCTCCAAGCGGCGGATGGAGGTAGTGGCTGCGCTCGACGACAACCGGCTCGCCGATGTGCTCGAGGAGCTGCCCGAGGAGACCCAGGTCGAGATCGTCGACCTGCTGGACAACGAGCGCGCGGCCGATGTGCTCGAGGAGATGACCCCGACGACGCCGCCGACCTGGTCGCCGAGCTGCCCGCAGACACCGCCGAGCAGCTGCTGACCCTGATGGAGCCGGACGAGGCCGACGACGTCCGCAGATTGCTGCGCTACGAGGAGCGCACCGCCGGCGGGCTCATGACCAGCGAGCCGGTCATCCTGCCACCAACCGCAACCATCGCAGAGGCGCTGGCGCACGTACGTGATCCAGAATTGGTGCCATCGTTGGCGGCAATGGTGTACGTCTGCCGGCCCCCGCTCGAGACCCCTTCCGGACGCTTTCTCGGTGTGGCACACATCCAGCGGCTCTTGCGCGAGCCGCCGTCGACGCTGGTGAGCGCGGTGGCCGACAGCGACACTGTGTCCCTGCGACCCGAGTCGTCATTGGAGGAGGTCACCCGCCTGTTGGCTGCCTACAACCTGGTCGCCGCACCCGTCGTTGACGAGACCCACCATCTGCTCGGCGCCGTCACCGTCGACGATGTCCTCGACCACCTGCTACCGCAGGGCTGGCGCGAGGAGGGGGTCACCCGTGGCGCGTGAGGACCGGCGGGTGCGGCTGGACTCTCCGGTGGACCCGCGGCGCTCGTTCGTGCGACGCCCGGCCTATGACCCGGATATTTTCGGCCAGCTGTCCGAGCGGATCGCGCGCTTCATCGGAACCGGGCGCTTCCTGGTCTATATGACGGTCGTCGTTCTGGTGTGGATCATCTGGAACGTGCCGGTGGGGCCGGACCGGGCGCAGTTCGACGAGTACCCGTTCATCTTCTTGACCTTGGCGCTGTCGCTGCAGGCGTCGTACGCGGCGCCGCTGATCCTGCTGGCGCAGAATCGGCAGGAGGCACGCGACCGGGTCAACATGGATCAGGACCGCGACGCCAACGCCCGCGCACACGCCGACATGCAGTTCCTTGCCCGCGAGGTGGCTGGGCTGCGGATAGCTCTCGGCGAGGTGGCGACCCGTGACTATCTGCGCTCGGAGCTGCGTTCGCTGCTTGGTGACCTGCAGGAGCTACAAGATCCAGACTCGCCGCTCGACGATATCCAGAGCCGCTCGGCGGGCGAGGCGCGAGACGCCGAGCCCGGCCCGTAGCATCGGACCATGCCCACCGCGACCTCGAGCATGACCTCCGGCGCAGTCTGGGACGCGGTCCAAGCCGCTCTCGGGACTGTGCAAGATCCCGAGATCAAACGTCCGATCACCGAGCTCGGCATGGTCGACGACGTCCGGATCGACGGTGCCACCGTGCACGTACGGATCCTGCTGACCGTGGCTGCCTGCCCGTTGAAGGAAACCCTGACCAGGGACACCGAGACCGCCGTCGGCAAAGTCACCGGGGTGCGCCAGGTCGAGGTCGACCTCGGCGTGATGAGCGACGAGCAGCGGCAGGGTCTGCGCGAGCACCTCAAGGGTGGCCAGACGACCAAAGAGATCCCCTTCGCTCGCCCAGACTCCCTGACCCGGGTGCTCGCCATCGCATCTGGCAAGGGTGGCGTCGGCAAGTCCTCGGTGACGGTCAACCTGGCACTGGCGATGGCGCGGAGCGGACTGTCAGTGGGGGTTCTTGACGCCGACGTCTATGGTCACTCGGTGCCCGACATGCTGGGTGTCGGTGACCGGCGACCCACCCAGGTCGAAGACATGATCATGCCGGTCGATGCGCACGGGGTGCGCACCATCAGCATCGGCATGCTCAAGCCCCGCAAAGACCAGGTTGTTGCCTGGCGGGGGCCGATGCTGGACCGAGCGCTTGTGCAGATGCTCAGTGACGTGTTCTGGGGCGACCTCGACGTGCTGCTTCTCGACCTCCCCCCAGGCACCGGGGACGTCGCGATCTCGCTGGGTCAGCACCTCGCCAATGCCGAGGTCGTGGTGGTGACAACACCGCAGCAGGCTGCTGCCGACGTCGCTGAACGCGCCGGCACGATGGCATCGATGATGCACCAGCGGGTCGCCGGAGTCGTCGAAAACATGTCGTATCTGCCGTGCCCGCACTGTGGCCCGGAGCATCGCCTGGAGGTCTTCGGCAGCGGCGGGGGCGACCGAGTCGCCGCGACGCTCGGCGGCCGCTTCGGTTACGACGTCCCCATCCTCGGGCGAATTCCGCTGGACGAGCGGCTGCGTGCGGGCGGCGACTCCGGAACGCCGCTGGTGGTCACCGACCCCGACTCGCCGGCAGCCATTGAATTGGCCCGCATTGCCAGCACGCTGACGTCGAAGGCCCGGGGACTGGCTGGTATGCAGCTCGGGTTGACTCCCGCGGGCCGCTGAGCGACAGCGGCTGCAGGGGAGGCATCGATGTTTGGGATGGGGCTGCCAGAGATTTTGCTGATCCTGGTGGTCGCTGTCTTCCTGTTCGGCCCGGAGCGGCTGCCCGGCCTCGCCAAGCAGGCGGGCTCATTCTTGCGCACCGCCCGGCACATGCTCGACAACGCTCGCAACGACCTCGCGGACGAGCTCGGCGAGGACTTCAGAGATCTCAACCTGCGTGATCTTGACCCGCGCGAGATCGTCCGACGCAACGTAGTCGAGGCGATGAACAACGACAACACTGACGCCGACGACGCGCCGGAGCTGCCCCCCGGACGACAGCCACTGGGTTTCGGCGAGCGACCACCGTACGACTCCGACGCCACCTGAGCGACCGGGCGCTCAGCCCTCGGCCTTCCCCAGCACCACTTGGGTGGTCTGGGCATCGCCGGCTCGCAGGTAGCGGAGCCTGATGGTGTCTCCCGGCGCCTTGGAGCGGATCGCCACAATCAACTCGATGCCGTCGGTGACCGTCTCGCTGTCGATGGAGATGATGATGTCGTCGCGACGCAGCCCCGCAGCCTGTGCCGGTCCGCCTGCGCTTACCACTGAGACCACGGCACCACGCTGGTCGGACGTGGCGACTTGTGCCCCGATGATCGGGTAATAGGCGACGCCGCGCTTGATGAGCTGCACGGCGGTAACCCGCACCTGGTCGATGGGAATTGCGAAGCCCACTCCGATGTTCCCCGACTGGCTTCCGGGCATGCCACCGACCGTCGCGATCGCTGAGTTGACCCCGACCACCCGGCCACGCAGGTCGACCAGCGGCCCCCCGGAGTTGCCCGGGTTGATGGCCGCGTCGGTCTGAATGGCGTTGATGAACGAGTCCTCGCCCGAGCCGCCGGCGGTGACCGGCCGGTCCAGCGCGCTGACGATTCCTGACGTGACCGTGCTGGTCAGCCCCAGCGGCGACCCGAAAGCCACCACGGGTTGGCCGACCCGCAGTGCGCCGGACGAGCCGAGGCTGGCCCGGCGGAGACCGCGGGGGGTGACCTTGAGCACGGCAAGGTCGTACGAGGCGGAGGTGCCGATCAACTCGGCGTCCCGCTCCTTGCCGTTGGGAAGCACGATGGAGATGCCGTCGCCGCGGCCCGCCGCCCGTACGACGTGTGCGTTCGTGACGACGTGTCCGCGCTTGTCGAGCACGAAGCCAGACCCGGTCCCGCTGCCCTGGGCGCCGATTACCCGGATCTGAACCACACTCGGGAGCAACCTGTCAGCGACCCGGGCGATGTTGGTGTTGTCGGACGGCAGTGGTGCTGGGTTCGACTCCAGTGGCGCCACAGCCGTGTCCTTGTCTGAGCCGTCGCCGACGTCCGACCAGTTGCTCGCGGCAATGGTCCCGAGGATCCCACCGATGAGACTGACGAGCAGGGACACCGCGACCAGCGCCACCCAGGGAGTCCCACGGCTGTGCGACGGTGGCGGCCAACCGGCGCCCTGATGCCAACCGACACCCGGATATGGCGGTGGCTGGGCTTGATGCGGTCCCCCGGGAGCACTGCCCTGTACGGGTGGTGTCCAGTGTTGCGGCTGGCCGGGCCTGGGGTCGCCGTGCCAGCCGGGAGAACCCCACCCCGGATAGGGGGCCGGGGCAGACGGGTGCAGCAGGTCCGGTGGTTGAGCTGCACCGCGCGGCGGCGACCCCGCACTGGAACCTCCGGGGGCAGACGCCTCCGCAGGAGCCAACGGCTGCTGGCCCCCTGCTCCGCTGCGATCCTCGTCGCTCACGCTGGTCTCTCCTGTGCTGTCACTGCCCCCACTGCGGCCCCACGCTCAGTCGCCGATGTTCGAGCCAAGCATGACTCACCGCGCAGACAACCGCTGCGCGGCGTGACGACAGCGGTCAGTCGTGTTCGGGCGACCACCGTGCGAGCGTGACCTGAGCGGTCGGAGTGACTGGCAGTCCGGTTGGAACAACCGACACGGGGGCCGGCTGCAACGCGCCGCCACCTGAGCTCTCTGGCGCAGCGGTCCCGATGGGTGCCAGCCAGGCCACCGCCACCAGCCCGGCACCGACACCCAACCCCACGGCTGCACCGGCGACGCGTGATCCGCCCGGCGTGCCGCTCGCACAGCGGGCCGTTCGCAGCCGCTGCTGCTCTGCGGCCGGCACTTGCAGAAGGCTGTCCAGCAGGGCGTCGCCCGGCTCGGGCGCGCCCAACGTCGACAGCCCGGTGGTGGCTCGCTTCACCTGCCTGTGGGCCTGCACAGTGCGGCAGCAGCCTGAGCAGTCGACAAGATGATCCGCGACCGCGCCGACAGTCGACCCGTCCAACTCCGCATCGACCCAAGCCGCGAGCACGGCGCCGTCAGGGCACCTCATGCGCCCATGCTCGCGACACCGAGTGGCCCGGCGAAGCGGGTCCGACCGCCAGTAGGTGCACGGTGTGCGAGCGCCTTGCGCAGCAGCCGCCTGCCGCGGTGGATGCGCGAGCGTACGGTGCCGGTCTTGATCCCGAGAACCTCGCCGATCTCGTCGTACGACAGGCCCTCGACGTCGCAGAGGACGACCGCGGCGCGGAAATCGCTCGGTAGGCTGGCAAGGGCGCGCTCCACGTCATCGTCAAACAACCCGTCGACCAGGTGTGCATCCGGAGTCGCTCCGGTGCCGACCAAGCGGGCGGCCGCGTCGTCGCTGAGCGAGTCGAACCGCAGTCGGGCCCGACGGCGCGCCTTGTCAAGGAACAAGTTCGTGGTGATGCGGTGCAGCCAACCCTCGAAGTTGTCGGGGGTGTAGGAGTCGAGCGAGCGAAACACGCGTACAAACACCTCTTGGGTGAGGTCCTCGGCGTCGTGGGGGTTGCCCGTCAGCCGGTAAGCGAGCCGGTACACACGTCCAGTGTGCTCGCGAACGATATTTTCCCAACTGGACGGCGGCGCGCTCTGCGGCACCGGCGCGGTGCGTCGAGCAATGGCAACCATCGGCTACTCCTCAGTAAGTGAGCCACAAGTGTGTGGCCCACACCTGAGAGGACGCCGAGAAGCCGCTGACGGTTGGCCCAGGACTGGCCTATGGCCCGATTGTCGTCGGGCGGGTCAGCCGGCCGGCCAGTACTCCCGGCCCGGACGTGCCGAAGGGTTCGATGCGGCACGGGCAGCGACCGGGTTGCGACTGTCCGGCGCAGGCCTTGACGCACTAGGCTGCGGGCACCGGCGAGGTGCCGGTTTCAGTCGGCTGTCGCCAGCCACGTCGAGGGAGACCGTCATCAGCAGCGGGTTGTCGCCCCAGAGCTGGGCCTACGCCGAAGAGTTCGTCACCGAGGATGATGCCCTGCGGGCCGCCCGCGGTCGTGCCGACGAGGTGGGTGTCAGCCCGATCGGTGCCGGTGCGGGCGCTGCTCTCGGCTTCTTGGCGTCTCTGGTGCAAGCTCGGGCAGTTGTGGAGATCGGCACTGGCACCGGAGTGTCGGGGCTATGGCTGCTGCGCGGGATGCAGCCCAACGGCGTCTTGACCAGCGTCGACCTCGAGCCGGAGCATCAGCGGCTGGCACGCGAGACCTTCACAGAGGCGGGCATCCCTGCGCAGCGGTACCGGTTGATCGCCGGCTCCGCGCTCGAGGTGTTGCCAAGGCTGACTGACGGGGCATACGACCTCGTGCTGTGTGACGCCGCTAAGCGCGAGTACGCGGAATACCTTCGCGAGGCACTACGCCTGCTTCGCCCAGGAGGTCTCGTCGCCGTGGACAACGCGCTGTGGAACGACAAGGTGGCCGACGACTCGCAGCGCGACCCTGAGACGGTGACCATCCGTGAACTCGGGCGCGCGGTTCGCGACGACGAGACGCTGATGCCGTTGCTGTTGCCCGTGGGTGACGGACTGCTCGTCGCGCGCAAACTCAGCTGATGCTGCACTAGCAACCTGCCAAAACCTGCGAGCAGGACCCCGTCTGTCCAGAAGTGACGGATCGGCACGCCAAAAGCGACGGATCAGGGATAGGTGGGGGCGGGGTGGAAACCGGCGGCGCCCTCGGCGACCGCCACCACCTCGCAGGCCTCGATCAGCACCGGCGGCGAGCCGACGATGGCACTGCCTGGAGCGTCGGCCGCTCCGGCTGCGAAGTCGGTCTCAAACGCGTCACGGTCCGCACTGGACGCGAAGACGTAACAGCCCTCGAACCACTCGCCCTCCCGGGCCCGCCACGTCTTGAAGCCCAGACCTTCCCTCCCGCTGAACCGGCCGTACGACTGCGACTCGACGTAGTCCCGCAACTGCTGCAGCACCTCGGGCTGCGCGGTCGCCAGGCTCCACCGCACCGTCAAACCATGCATGGTCAACTCCGTCCGCTCGGGATGTGTGCGTCGATGCCGGCAAGTGGATTGTCACCGGCCAGCCAGGCAAGCAGCAGTCGCGCGCCAAAACCGGTCGGCCCAACGGTGTAGACGCCCGCGTCGGCACTCGCGTCACCCACGCTGGACAGGTCCAGGTGTGCCCACGGCAAGCCACCGGTGAACGCCTGCAAGAACAGGGCCGCAGTGATCGACCCCGCCCGGGCCGGCACCGGCGAGGCGCCGCCGATGTTTTGCGAGTCCGCCACCACCGACGTCAGATCGTCGGCATAGTCGCGCACCAGCGGCAGCCGCCACAGCGGCTCACCGGCCGCATTTCCGGCGGCGACCAGGGCGTCACCGAGCGCGTCGTCGCTGGCATACAATCCGCCGAGCGTCGTCCCGAGCGCGACCTTCACCGCACCGGTCAGCGTGGCGACATCGACCAGCACAGTCGGCTCGAGTTCTTTGACTGCGTACGCGAGCGCGTCGGCGAGCACCAGCCGGCCTTCCGCGTCGGTGTTCAGCACCTCGGTCGTACGACCGTTGGGGTGCCGCACGACGTCACCGGGGCGCTGAGCGGCCCCACCGATCGCGTTCTCGGCAGCCGCGACCAATCCGGTCACGCGCACGCCGACCCGCAGGTCGCGCAACGCCATCATCACCGCCAGCACCACCGCCCCGCCTGTGACGTCGCGCTTCATCGTCATCATCGCGTCGGCCGGCTTGAGCGACAACCCACCTGAATCAAACGTGATGCCCTTGCCGACAAGCACGATGTGCGCCGACTGGGCTGACCGATTCCGGCCACCGCCACGCCGAGACGACTCCGGCCGATAGCTCAACTGAACCAGCCGTGGCGTGTTTGCGGACCCCTGACCGACTCCGACGATCGCGCCACACCCCAATGCAGCCAATTGCTGACCCGCGAACACCTGCACGTCAGCAAGCCCTGCCTCGTCGGCATACTTACCGGCCCAGTCGGCCAGCCACTGGGGCGGCTTGTCCCGCGCAGGCGTGGTCGCGATGGCCCGGGCACGCCACCCGGCGAGGGCGACAACGCCGCCGCGGCGCACGGCTAAGGCTGTCTCGTCATCGGTCCCGTCGTCCGCAAACGCGGCAAGCACCAGTGGGTCGGCGGCTGGCTTTTCCGGCCCGTCTGGGCGGTAGGTCAGCGCAAACGACGCAAGCAGCGCGCCTTCGACGAAGGCCTGCACCGCGCCCGGGTCGCCAGCCCAGGCGGTGGTGGCCACCGCCCCCTTGCCTCGCGCCGAGCGTGCTGTTGCGGCGCCGGCTGACCGCAACTCCGCCGCGGACTGGTGACCCACCCCCACCAGCAGCACCGCCGGACCCTCATCGCGGGTCGGCGCAGTGCCGATCTCTCCGGCGGCACCGTGCAGCCGGGAGACCGCGCAAGCCGCCAGCAAGTCGACGGCTCGGTTGGCCTCGACATCATCGGCACCGGGTCCCAGCAGCACCTCGTCAGCTGTCCCGGGAAGCACGGGCACCACCCAGACGCCCACCTCGGGAAGGCTGCTCAGTGGCTGGGCTGTAGTCCGTACGCGCGGCGGCTCGCTCATCGTGGCCGGCCTTGCACAGAGCGACGGTCCGGGCGAGCACGACTGCTCACCGGGACCGTCGAGCATCTCATCAGGAGACGACAGCCTGCAAGGCGTCGCCGAGCTCGCTGGCCTCGACGGAGTTCAGCTCGACGACGAGCCGCCCCCCGCCCTCGAGCGGCACGCGCATGACGAGGCCGCGTCCCTCCTTGGTGACCTCGAGGGGGCCGTCCCCGGTCCTCGGCTTCATGGCCGCCATGGGCGTATCCCTTCTCTCACCGTCGGCACGCGCAGCCCCAGGTGAGGGCAGCAGCACGGTCGTGGTCGTCGGCGCCCGGCCCATTATTCCGTACGCGGGTGTAGCCCGGCATGCGGTCCGACATCGTGGGGGTTACGGGGTGGCAGGCAGCGGCACGACACCCGCTGCGCGGGCGGCGCAAAGTCGGCGCCTTGCGAGCCCGAGTGATGCAGACTTTGCGCATGCATGCACGCTCCGCCCTTTTCGACGTGTGGGGCGACCACATCGCCGCACGTGGGGGGCGCGCACCGATCGCAGCTCTGGTGCGCCTGCTGGCAGCCCTGGACATCTCCGAGCCGGCCGTTCGGACCGCAGTGTCCCGGATGGTGCGTCAGGGGTGGTTGGTCTCCAAGCCCACCCCGCAGGGCGCCGGCTACGAGTTGACCGACCGGGCCCGGGCTCGGCTGGATGATGCCTCGCGGCGCATCTACCGCACCTCGGCGGCACCAGTATGGGAGGGGCGTTGGCACCTGGTCGTGTTGCCGCAGATACGCAATCGCAGCCGCCGTGACCGCGTCCGGGCGGCGCTGGGTTTCCTCGGCTACGCACCGTTGGACGGTGGCACGTGGTTGGCCCCTCGGCCCGCAGCCGGCCTGGCGGCGTCGCTGGCCGCCGAAGATGTTCAGGCGTACTGCTTCCACGGCACCCCGAGCACAGTGGGTGGGCACGGCAGCACCCGCCCCGAGGTCATGGATCCCGCAGCGTTGGCGCGGACCGTCTGGGTTCTCGATGAACTCGCCACCGCCTATCGGCGCTGGCATCAGCAGGCGGGCGAGTGGGCAGAGCAGGCTGGTCCCGACACCGATGACGAACGGCAGTTTGCCGCCCGCAGCCTGCTGGTGCACGAGTGGCGAAAGTTCTTGTTCACCGACCCGACCCTGCCCGCAGAGCTGCTACCGGCAGACTGGCCGGGGCACGCCGCGGCTGAGCTGTTCGACCGCGAGTCCGCTCGCCTCGGCCCGGCGGCAGCCCGCTTCGTCGACGCCTGCCTGCACGCTGCTGGAGCCTGACCATGACCGATCTGACGACCACACCCGAGCCCGTCGGCTATGCCGACGCCGACGGTATCGCCACCATCACCTTGCAGCGCCCCGAAGCAATGAACAGCCTCGACGGGGCCACCAAAGACGCCCTGCGGGCAGCCGTCGAACGGGCTGCAGCCGACGACGCCACCAGGGCGGTGCTGCTCACCGGCACCGGACGCGCCTTCTGCGTCGGCCAAGATCTTCGCGAGCATGTGACCGCCCTGCGGGACCGGCCGCTGGAGCAGGTCTGGGCCACCGTCGAGGAACATTACGCCCCGATCGCCACAGCACTTGTCTCGATGCCCAAGCCGGTTGTGGCCGCCGTGAACGGAGTCGCCGCCGGCGCCGGCGCTTCGCTGGCGTTCGCATGCGATTTGCGAGTGGTGGCCGACACCGCCAGCTTCAACACCGCGTTCGCCGGCATCGGGCTGAGCTGCGATACGGGGGCGTCGTGGACACTGCCGCGCCTCGTCGGCCGCGCGCGTGCGCTCGACCTGCTCTACCGACCGCGCAACGTGGACGCGGCGGAGGCCGAACGGCTGGGCATCGCGAGCATGGTGGTGCCGGCCGACCGGCTGCTCGAGGAGGCGCGTGAGTTGACGCGCGCCCTGGCCGCGGGGCCGACGCTTGCCTACGCGGGCATCCGCGCCTCGGTCGAGTACGCGGCCACCCACACCCTTGCCGAGTCGCTGGCCTTCGAGGCGACCCAGATGGCCCGTACCGGCAGCTCCGAAGATCATCGCGACGCCGTCGACGCTTTCGTGGCCAAGAAGCCGACGCGCTTTCACGGTCGCTAGCGGCTGCCGCCGATTGCTCGCAGGATGCCGTTGGGGGCGGTGTTCTTGAGGTAGGTCTCGCCGGGGCTTTCGGACAGTTCTGCGGTGATCGATGCTCCGTCCAGACGCCGGTTCATCCACATCGTCATGGTCCCGTGGCACGTGCCGTTGCAGTCGACGTTGCCGATCGGCAACTGCATCTCGTTGGCGACCCGACGGGAGAAGCGCGGGTTCTTCGAGTTCTTGGCGTCGACGGCATACAACGGCTGGTGCAGCGAGATCATCCGGTCGGGGTTGACGCGGCGCAGGAAGCGGAGCACCGCACGCGTCTCGGGCTCGGATCGGGGCCGGGGGCCCGATTCGTAGTTACCGTCGAGAGCCCGCCAGCCCGCGGGAAAGTTGCGGTTCAG
>JACCYS010000363.1 GCA_013696365.1 Nocardioidaceae bacterium | reverse complement strand
ACCGCCCCTCGGTCGCGGTGGTGGCGGCGCGCACGATCATGCATCGGCGGGGTCCGCGACCCCGCGACGCATAATCGCCCGCTAGGTACGCGGGCTGTCGGTCGCGTCGACCCGCAGTCGGTAGAAGTCCCGGGAGTAGCCGTCCTGGTCACCCCGGTGGGTCTCGGTCCACCCCAGGTGACGATAGAACGTGAGGTTGTCAGTCATCGCCGCGTTCGTGTAGAGCCGCAGCTCGGCGCATCCCTGTTCACGCGCCCACTCGCGGGCGTGGTCGAGCAGCAGCCTGCCGATGCCACGGCCGCGTTCGGCCCGGGCCACCGCGACATCCTCGACCTGAACGTGGTCGGCCCCGGCCAGCAGCCGCGTGCAGCCCACCACCGCATCCGCCCGGGTCGCGACCCAGACGGTGCCGTCAGCCACGTCAGCGGCATGATCGGCGTCCATCGGTGCAGGCCGACGGCCGATCCGGATCACGTACGGCGCGAAGGCTTCCTCGACGAGCGTGTCGACGGCCGGCACGTCCGCGGGAACGGCTCGCCGAATCGACACTTTGGGCACGCAGGACTGTCTAGCAGCCGCCAACCGAGGGCAGCACGCGCCTCGCCAGACACGGGCGGGGGCAGGTGGCCCAGCAGCGGCGTCGACAGTGGCTACGGCGATTTTGGCCGGCGTGACCGGCGCTGATACCGTCGGGGTGCGCCGTGTGGACTTCCCTCGGGGACGTCTATGTCCATGGCGCGGCGCACCTTCCACCTTCCGTACCAGCGATCGAGGCGCTTGCCCAGTGGCAAACATCAAGTCCCAGATCAAACGCAACAAGCAGAACGACGCGGCGCACGAGCGCAACAAGTCGGTGAAGTCTGCGCTGAAGACGTCCGTGCGCCGCTTTCGTGCGGCTGCCGACTCCGGCGATGCCGACAAGGCCCGGTCTCTTGCCAACGAGGCCAACCGCCGCCTGGACAAGGCAGCGTCGGCGGGCGTCATCCACAAGAACCAGGCAGCAAACCGTAAGTCGGCAATCTCCAAGAGCGCCCAGGCCCTCTGAGGCTCTGCGGGGCCGCCCTCAACCTCACCGTCCTGGCTTTCCCACCCTCGCGCCGGTGACGGTGAGCACCATGTGCTCCATCGCGTGACCCGGGTCAGCCGCCCCGCCCTTCACCGCGGCGTCGGCTGCGGCGACGGCATCAAGCGCGGTCGCCAGCCCCGACGCGTCCCAACCGCGAGTCTGCTCGCGCAGCCGGGTCAGTTGGGCGGGGCTGCAGCCCACCTCGCGGGCGAGGTCGCCGCCGCTGAGGCCACCGGGTGCGAAGGCCAGCTTGATCAGCCGCCGCACGGTGATGGCGAACGCCGCGGTGAGCAGCGGTAGGGCCACCCGTTGTCCAAGCGCCCAACGCAACAGTTCGAGCGCGCCTGCAGCGTCGCCCGCCACCGCCCGCTCGGCAATGTCAAAGGTCTTGATCTCGGCCCGCCCCTCGTAGTAGCGATTCACCAGATCGACATCCACACGTGCCCCGGGATGATCACTGCACAGCTGCTCGACCGCAGCAGCCAAGGCACGGATGTCGTCTCCCACAGCACGGTGCAACAGGTCTGCTGCGGCCGGCTCTATCTGGACACCCAGCCGTCGAGACTCGGCAGCGATCCAGGCAGACATCTTCCAAGGTTTGGGTGCCTCGACCTTGATCTCGTGCACACCGGCCCCCCGGAGCCGGTCGAGCAAGGCCTTGCCCTTCATGCCACCGGGGTGCAGCACGAGCATGGCTACATCGGGAGCAGGGGCGCCCGCGTAGGCCACCAGCGGACCGTGCATGTCGTCCGGCAGGTTGTCGATGCCACCGATGACCACGCCACGGCTGGCGGCGAACAGTGAGGGGCTGGTGAGCTCGGCGAGAGCCCCGGCATCGAGTGCGGCGGCCTCGGCATGGGTGACGTCGGCGTCGGCGACTTGGTCGGACAGCTCTGCTTGCCACTCCGCGACCGTGCGCTGCACCAAGAACTCCGCAGAGCCACTGACGAGCACCAGCTTGCCCAGAATCTCCCGTCGCGCTGCCACCCCAGGAGGATGCCATCAGGCACCCCCGGGGCCTCATCTGGTCCGCACCGAGACACTCTCGCCGTCGCTCAGCACAGCGATCGCGCCATCGCGGTCGGTACGGGCCACCTGGACGCCGTCAGCGTGCAACTGGGTGAGCAACTGGGGCGCAGGGTGTCCGTAGGTGTTGTCGGTCCCGACGCTGATCAGGGCCACCTCGGCGTCTACCGCGTCGAGGAAGGCTTCGTCTTGTTGGGCACTGCCGTGGTGTGGCACCTTGAGCACGTCGGCGGACAGATCTGCCCCGCTGCGAAGCAGTGCAGTCTGCGTCGGTGGCTCGATGTCGCCGGTCAGGAGCAGGCTCACGCCGCCCACTTGGACGGCCAGCACCAGACTGGCGTCGTTGACTGCCGAGCCGCCGGAGTCACCGGCGTCGTCGAGGTCTGGTGCCGTCTGCAGCGGTGGCCACAGCACCTGCCAACTGACTGCACCGACGCTGGCGGTCTCGCCTGCGCCGACCGTACGGATCGGTACGTCGGCTGCGGCGGTGGCGGCGTCGACCTGCTGCCAGGACTCCGCAGGGGTGCGCACCGGGCCGACGGCAACCTCAGCGACCTGGGCCTGACTGAGCACACCGGCCAGCCCCGCCGCGTGGTCGGCGTGCAGATGGGTGATGAGCACCGCCGCGACGCGGTGCACCCCCAACTCGCTCAGGCAGTGTGAGATTTTAGCCGGGTCGGGGCCGGCGTCCACGACCACCGCCACACCGTCACCGGCCGAGAGCACCAGGCCGTCGCCCTGGCCGACGTCGCAGACGACCGCCACCCAGCCTTCCGGCGGCCAGCCGGGGCTCGGCAATGGACGCACGACGACACCCACGAGCATCGTGGTGATCGCCAGCGCAGCCCATCGGTGCCGCAGCACTGGGGCGGCCCCGGCGGCCAGCAGCAGGCAGATCACCGTGAGCGCGGCGAGCGCGCCGGTGGAGGTGCCCCAACCGAGGCTGGCTCCCGGCAGGTCGGCGCTGAGCCGGCCCACGGTGACGATCCACCAGGCGGGCAGCACCGCAGACCAGCCGAGCAGCTGTCCGAGCGCGGGGATGGCCACCGCAACCAGACCCGCGGCCAGGCCGGCAACGGTCGCTGGGCCGACGGCCGGCGCAGCAAGAACGTTGGCGAGCACCGCCACCAGCGACGCCTGGCCGGATATCGCTGCGATCACCGGTGTGCAGGCAAGCTGCGCTGCCAACGGCACCGCTATCGCCTCGGCGGCCCAGCGCGGCAGCCACCGCGCCAGCGCGTTCCGCCACGGTGGACCCAACACCACAATCGCTGCGGTCGCCAGCGCCGAGAGGGCAAAACCCACCGACCGGGCCAACCATGGGTTGACCAACAACAACACGATCACTGCAACACACAGCGCGCGCAGGCCGCGGCGGCGGTCACCCGCGGTCAGCCCGGCCAGCGCCACCAGTCCCATGGCGGCCGCGCGGACAACGCTCGGGTCGGGTCGGGCGAGCAGGACAAACGCGACCGCCGCCAGCACCCCAGTGATCCTCAGTCCGCGGCCGCGGACCCCGCACCAGCGGGCGAGTAGCAGCACCGCGCCGAGCACGAGCGTGAGGTTCGTACCCGAGACGGCCAGCAGGTGCGTGAGGCCGCTGGTGCGAAAGTCGTCGGCCACCTCGACGCTCAATCCGCTGTCGTCACCGACGACCAGCGCCGGCACCAACTCGCCGGGCATACCGCGGCCGTCGACCGCTGCTGCCACACCGTCGCGGACCCCTGCGGCGATGGTCCACCACCAGGCCGGGTCGGCCACAACACCGTCCACTCGGGACACGCGCAGCAAGGCCGCCAGATCGGTGCTGTCCGAGGTGGCCAGGCGTCCCACCACCCGCACCCGGGAGCCGAGCTGCACATCGTGCACCCCGATGTCGGGCTGGGCCATCAACAGCACGGGCGCACGGCCATCGAGAGTCCGGCCGCGGCCGATCACCAGACGTGCGGAGGCCTTGACATAGACCTGCTCACCGAAGGGTGTCTGGACGGTCCGCGGGTCGCCGGCGATGACCACCACCGCACGCACGACGGCACCGTCGGCCGCCAGCTCGGGCAACCCACCGGCCTGAACATGTGCCGCTCGCAGACCCGCAGCCGGCGTGGCGGCAGCTGCCACGACCAGGACCAGCGCCACCCAGTGTCGCTGCTTGCTGATCGCCAGCAGTGCGGCGCTAACGAGCACGACGCTCAACAGCAGGGTCACCGAGCTCGGCGCCCACAGACCGAGGGCGGTGCTCGACCAGGCGGCCACAGCCGGGCCGACCAGCCGGGGGTCGGCAGCGGCTTCGGCGTCGGTGGGGGCGTCGGCGGGGTCGGCAGGATCACTGGGCACCCGGCCCCACCGTCACCAGATCGCGCAGGTCGGCCAGCGTGACGTCACCAATGCCGTCGACCTCAAGCAGCTCATCAACGCTGCTGAAGGCTCCGTTGTCGGTGCGCCAGTCGAGGATCGACTGGCCGGTCACCGGACCGATCCCGGGCAGCGTGTCCAGCTGCTCCAACGTGGCCGCGTTCAGGTTGACGAGCGGGGCGGCGGAGCCTGCCACCGAGCTCGGGGTGCCGGGGGCGGGGCCGGCGGCAGGCGGTGCACCCGCGACGGTCGCCGCCCGAACACCGACCAAGAGCTGTTCCCCGTCAACCAGCGGGCGTGCGAGGTTGATCGAGCTCAGATCGACCTTCGGCAGGGCACCACCGGCAGACTGCACCGCGTCTGCGACGCGGGCCCCCACGTCCAAAGTCACCAGCCCCGGCCGATGCACTCGGCCGGTCACATCCACGACCACTACGGCCGAGGAGGTCGAGCCTGCGGCGAGGTCACCAGTCGCGGCCCGGGTGGACGCGGGCATACCGACCGGCTCACTGGCAGGGTCTGCGTCTGGCATGTTGGGTGCAATGCGAGCCGTCTGCTCGGCCGGCACCCGCACCAGAGGCGGCGATATCGCCGCCTGCTCCTGTGGTCGGCCGCTCAACACCCACCAGGCACCCGCGGTAGCCAGGGCGGCGGCCAGCAGTGCGATGACGGTGACGTGTTGGCCGGTCACACCTCGCTCGTTGAGCAGTCGCGCAGACCCGAGCGGCGGGTGGTCCGCGAGCGCGCCAGCCCACCGCTGCCGCTGCGACAGCGCCGGTGCCCGGTGGCGGCCAGCACTGACATCAGTCTCCGCAGGCTCGGCCGATGGATTGATGGCCTCGGTGGGGGCAGGATCGGCGTTCAGCTCGGCTGCAAGCAACGCCAACCGTCGGCGCGCTGCGTCGCGGTTGCCGCCGACAGCCGTCTCAAGGTCTGGTCGGAGTCGTACCATGCCCGTGACGTTAGGTCGCCGGGCCCGCCCCGGACAGCGGCCGACAGGTCGGCTGTGGAGGGCTCACTCGGGCCCGCCCGGGTGTGCACAACCTGTATGCGGGGACACCACCACCGCCACCGCGCCCGGTCCGACGTGCGCGGCGATCACCGCGCCCACCTCCAGCTCCCACACCACTCCCGCCTGCGGCAACCGCCCCCGCAACCGCTCGGCCAGCTTGGCGGCGCGCGGTCGTACACCCAGGTGCTGGACGCCGACGTCGACCGGCCCGGAACCGGCCGCCGCGACCGCGAGCTCTTCGATCCGCGCTAGGGCACGGGTTGACGTGCGTACCTTCTCCAGCGGCACCACGCTGCCCGCACGCACGGTGAGCAGCGGCTTGACGGCCAGCGCGGCCCCGAAGAATGCGGCGGCCGCGCCGACCCTGCCGCCGCGACGCAGGTACTCCAGGGTGTCCACGTAGAAGAAGGAGGCGGCAGCCTCGGAGCGCGTCCGCGCCGCGTGAGCCACCGTCACAGCGTCGGCACCTTCGGCCCGCGCCGCAACGGCCGCGAGCACGGCGAAGCCGGTGGCCAGCCCGATCTGGGTGCTGTCGACGACATGCACGTCGATGCCGACGTCCGCCGCGGCAGCCGCCGCGGATGCGTAGGTCCCGGACACCTGCGCCGACAGGTGCACCGACACGATCGCCTCGGCGCCGGCCGCGGCTGCGGCCTGGTAGGCAGCTGCGAACGTGGCCGGCGCGGGACGCGAGGTGGACACCGGTTCCTTGGACCGGAGCGCCTGGGCCACCCGATCCCGCGTTGCGTCGGTCCCCTCCTCGAGCACCTCGGCGCCTACCACCACCTGCAGCGGGACCACGGAGACCGCATGCTCTGCGACTACGGCGCCGGGCAGGCAGGCGGTCGAATCGGTGACGATCGCCACCGGGCTCCCCGACCCCGCCTGTGACGTCATGGCGCGCACGCTATCCGGGTACAGCAGCTGTCAGGCGCGGCGGTCGACCTCAGACCACGAGGTTGACCAGGGACGGCGCGCGCACGATCACCCGACGCACCGGGCGCCCATCGACGACACGCTGCACCTGTTCGTCGGCGAGCGCCAGCCGCTCCAGCTCGGCGTCGCCAACGTCCGGCGCCACCTCCAGCCGAGCACGCACCTTGCCCTGCACCTGCACCACACAGGTCACCGACTGTTCCACCAGCAGGGCGGGGTCCACCGTTGGCCAGTCCGTACAGGCAACTGTCGGCTGGTGGCCGAGCGTCTCCCACATCTCCTCTGCGGTATGCGGAGCAACCATGCTCAGCAGCTGCGCGGTCACCTCGACCGCTTCACGGACCGCAGGGTCGGCACCGCCTGGGCCGGAGTCGATGGCCTTGCGGGTCGCGTTCACCAGCTCCATCAGCCGAGCGACCGCGACGTTGAACCGTCGCCCCTCGATCAGCTGCTCCACGTCGTGCACGGTGCGGTGGGTGACCCGACGCAGCGGTTCGTGGCCGTCAATCGCGTCCACTCCGACGGGGCTTATGACGTCGTGCGCCAGCCGCCAGACGCGGTGCAGGAACCGCAGCGATCCTCCCGGAGACACATCCGCCCAGTCGACGTCGTCCTCGGGTGGCCCCGAGAACACCATCGTCAGCCTGACCGCGTCCACGCCGAAGTTGTCGATCTGCTCGCCCAGGTCAACCCCGTTGCCGCGCGACTTGCTCATCCGGTTGCCCTGGTTGATGACTTGCCCCTGGTTGACCAGCGACTCGGTGGGCTCGGCCGCGTCCAACATGCCGATGTCGTGCAGCACCTTGGTGAAGAAGCGGAAGTAGAGCAGGTGCAGCACCGCGTGCTCGGCGCCACCGAAGTAGTTGGCTGCCGGCATCCAGCGGTTGGCCACCTCGGGGTCGTACGGTCCGTCGGCATAGTTCGGCGAGCAATAGCGCAGGAAGTACCACGAGGAGTCCACGAAGGTGTCCATGGTGTCGGTGTCGCGCCGCGCCGGACCGCCGCACTGCGGGCAGCGGGTCTGCACCCAGTCGGTCGCGGCCGCCAGCGGTGAGGTGCCCTGGGGGACGAGATCCGTGCCCGACAGGTGTGGCAGCTCCACCGGCAGCTGGTAGTCGGGCACGGGCACCTCGCCACAGTCGCCGCAGTGCACGATCGGGATCGGGCAGCCCCAGTACCGCTGGCGGCTCAACAGCCAGTCGCGCAGCCGGTAGTTGACGGTCCGCTCCCCCAGACCTGACGTCTCCAGCCACTCGGCGATGCGCGCCTTGGCCGCGTCGACATCGAGCCCGTCCAGATTGATCTCATCGTTGGCGGAGTTGATCGCCGCGCCGTCGCCGAGGTATGCCTCGCCGGCGAAGTCTGACGGAGGCTGGACGGTGCGCACGATCGGCAGGTCATGCGCAACCGCGAAGTCCCAGTCGCGCTGGTCCTGCGCCGGCACTGCCATGATCGCCCCAGTGCCGTAGTCGGCCAGCACATAGTCGGCCGCCCAGATCGGGATCCTCCCGCCGGTGGCGGGGTTGGTCGCGTACGCACCCAGGAAGACCCCGGTCTTGGGCCGCTCGGTGGACAGCCGTTCGATCTCGGTGGCGCGTTGGGTGTCGGCCAGGTAGGCCTCGAAAGCGGCGCGCTGGTCGTCGCTGACGAGGTCGGCGGCCAGCGGTGACTCCGGCGCCACCACCATGAACGTCGCGCCGAAGAGTGTGTCCGGCCGGGTGGTGAACACCCGCAGCGGATCGTGGCGGCGGCCGTCAGCACCGTCGACCGCGAAGTCGGCGAAAGCACCCTCGGAGCGTCCGATCCAGTTGCGCTGCATGGTGAGCACCCGGTCGGGCCAGTGGCCCTCCAGCAGGCTCATGTCGTCCAGCAAGCGTTGCGCGTAGGCGGTGATCCGGAAGTACCACTGGGTCAGCTCGCGCTTGGTGACCACCGCGCCGCATCGCTCGCAGGCACCGGCCACGACCTGCTCGTTGGCCAACACCGTCTGGTCGTTGGGGCACCAGTTGACGTAGGACGCCTTGCGGTAGGCCAACCCCTGTTCACGAAAGCGCAAGAACAGCCACTGCGTCCAGCGGTAGTAGTCGGGGTCCGAGGTGTGCAGCCGGCGGGACCAGTCGAAGCTCACCGCGTAGCGGCGAAGCGACTCGGCCTGCACCTCGATGTTGGCGTAGGTATAGACGGCGGGGTGCTCGCGGCGGCGGATCGCGGCATTCTCAGCCGGCAAGCCGAACGAGTCCCAGCCGATGGGGTTGAGGACGTCGCAACCGCGCAGCCGCCAGTAGCGAGCCAGCACGTCGTGCAGCGCCAGCACTTCACCGTGGCCCATGTGCAGGTCGCCCGACGGGTAGGGAAACATCGTCAGTGCGTACCGCCGTGGTTTGGACCCGTCGTCCAGTGCCCGGAACGGATCGAGAGCGTCCCAGACCGACCGCCACTTGTCTTGGGCGGCGTGCACGTCGTAGGTCGCGGGCTCGGTCTGCTCGCCGGTCTGTGCAGTGCTCACGGTGTCTCCTGCCGTGTCGTCTGCTCCGGGCATGAAAAAGCCCCTCCGTGGCGAGGGGCGGCCGCGCTGACGTGGGTCGGTGTCAGCGCGGCGGGGTAAGGAGCAGCGTGGTGTGCATAGCACCGAGCGTACCGCACGGGTCTGCGCGACAGCGCCGCTCTGTGCGTACACCATCACTGGTCATCCACCGCTGTTGATTGACGTGTGGACAACTCTTGCGCATGCTGAACGCTGTGTGATATGTCACTAACGCTCGGTGAGAATTGTCACGTATCGGTGGGCCTCGCCAAACAACCGTTGCCAATTCACCGTTGGTGGAGCTGAGGGGACTCGAACCCCTGACCCCCTGCATGCCATGCAGGTGCGCTACCAGCTGCGCCACAGCCCCATGCCGGCCGGGACTCCTAGACTCCCGGCCGAGCGAACCGCGTAAGCATAACGGGTGGGTGGCGCGCCGCTGACCCGGCTCGATGAGAGCGCATCGCGCAGGCCTGCTCAGCGGTCGTCGCCGACCACGGCTGTGGGCAGCGAGGATGCGTTCCAGGTCTCGATGCGCCAGCCGCGGCCCCCGTCGGCCAGCACCGCCCAACAACAGTTGGCGAACGCTCCGAAGCGCGTGCGGTGCTCGGTAGGGAAGCCGACGAACGCGCAGGCGCCGACCCGCATCGCACTGCCATGCCCGACCAGCACGACAGTCTGCCCATACGACATCGTCTTACTCACGTCGCTCAGCACCGCGGCGAACCGATCAGCTGTCTCGGCCAGCGTCTCGGCGCCCGGAAAGCGAACGTCCTCGCCCGCGTCACGACGTGCCATCTCGTCGGGCCACCGCCGACGAGCCTCCTCGGCAGTCATCCCCTCACGTGGCCCGAAATCGACCTCCCGCAGTCGCCGATCGTAGGTAGGCGCCAGGTCGGTGAGCGCTGCGAGCTCGGCCGCGGTGTCCACCGCCCGCTTCAGGTCGCTGGACACGATCGCGGTCGGTGCCAGCGCTGCAAGCCGGCCGGCCGCCTCGGCTGCCTGTGCGAGCCCCACCTCGTCGAGCTCGGTGTCGGACTGACCCTGCGTGCGCCCCTGGGTGTTCCACTCCGTACGCCCATGCCGCCACAGCACGAGCTGCCTGGTCACGGCCGCTCACCTGCAGCCGGGTCGCTGGCCGGCGCCGACAGCGGCAGCACCGGGCAGTCGCTCCAGATGCGCTCCAGGGCGTAGAAGACGCGCTCCTCCTCATGCTGCACGTGCACCACGATGTCGGCGAAGTCCAGCAGCACCCATCGGCCTTGCCGCTCACCCTCACGACGCACCGGCTTGGAGCCCAACTGCAACAACCGCTCCTCGACCGCGTCCACCACCGCACGGACCTGGCGATCGTTGGCAGCCGAGCAGATCAAGAACACATCGGTGAGCGCCAACTGCTTGGATACGTCGAAGGCCACGATGTCGCGGGCCAGCTTGTCCGCAGCGGCCTCCGCGGCGGCCATCGAGAGGTCAATCGCGTGCTGGGTGGCGGTCATCAGTTCCCCCCAGATCCTGCGGCGCTGCGGTCGTCCTCGCCATACAGACCGTGCTTGGCGATGTACTGCACAACCCCGTCGGGCACCAAGTACCAGACCGGTTCGCCGCGTGCGACCCGGGCGCGGCAGTCGGTCGAGCTGATCGCCAGCGCCGGGATCTCCACCAGCGTCAACCTGTCGGTGGGCAGCCCGTCGAGGGTCGAGGCATCGAGCCGGTGTCCAGGGCGGGTACAGCCGACGAAGTGTGCCAGGGCGAAGATCTCGTCATGGTCTCGCCAGGTGAGGATCTGTGCCATCGCATCCGCACCGGTGATGAAGAACAGCTCCACATCGTCGGTTTGTTCGCGCAGTTCCCGCAGCGTGTCGATGGTGTAGGTCGGACCGTCGCGGTCGATGTCGACCCTGCTGACCGAGAAGCGTGGGTTGGACGCGGTGGCGATCACCGCCATCAGGTAGCGGTGCTCCGCTGGCGCGACCCGACGGGATCGCTTCTGCCAGGGGATCCCCGTCGGGGCGAAGACGACCTCGTCCAGCCCGAACCAAGCCTGCACCTCGCTCGCGGCCACCAGATGGCCGTGGTGGATCGGATCGAAGGTTCCGCCCATCACACCAACGCGGCGGGGGCGCGACGGTGCCTGATCAGGGAGACGCACGACGGCTGTTGGCCACACACCTGAGCGAGAACCGCTCACGAATGCGGGCGGCCCTTACCAAAGACCAACAAGGCGACCAGCATCGCGAGCAGCAGCCCGAGCACGATCACGCCGACCCACACCGGGTCGATCGGCAACTCGCGCAACTCTTCCTCGGCGCGTACGACTGCACTCAGCATGGAAGCAATCTAGCCGGTGCGGTCCGGCTCAGCGCAGATGCCCGTCGCCGGTGACCACGGTCGTGGTGGTGGTGAGCTCGGTGAGACCCATCGGCCCACGGGCATGCAGTTTCTGGGTGGAGATGCCGATCTCGGCCCCCAAGCCGAACTCCTCACCGTCAGTGAAGCGGGTGGATGCGTTGATCATCACCGCGGCTGCGTCCACGCCCTCGGCGAACCGGCGGGCGGCGGCGAGCGAGCCGGTGACGATGGCCTCGGTGTGCCCGCTGCCGAAACGGGCAATATGGTCGAGCGCGTCGTCCAGGTCGGCGACCACCCGGGCAGAGATCTCGAGCGCGCAGAACTCGGTGGCGTGATCCTCCGCAGTCACCGCCAGCACGTCGGTCGACGCCCGCTGAAAGACCTCGTCGCCGTGCACGGTCACGCCATGCGCGCGCAAGCCAGCCAGCACGTCCGGCACGAAGCTGTCCGCCACAGACCGGTGCACCAGCAGCGACTCTGCGGCGTTGCAGACACTGGGCCGGTGCGTCTTGGCGTTCAGCACGATCGCTCGGGCCATATCCAAGTCCGCGTCAGCGTCAACGTAGACATGGCAGTTGCCGACCCCGGTCTCGACCACCGGAACCGTCGACTGCTCGACGACGCTGCGGATCAAACCGGCTCCGCCCCGCGGCACCACCAAGTCGACCAGCCCGCGGGCGCGCATCAACTCGGTCGCAGTAGCCCGACTGCCGGCATCGAGCATCGTGACCGCATCAGCCGGCAGACCGGCATCGGACAGGGCCGCACGCAGCACTGCGACGAGCGCTGCGTTGGTCCGGGCAGCCGAGCCTGAGCCGCGCAGCAGCACCGCGTTGCCAGCCTTCAGGCACAGCCCCGCAGCGTCAGCGGTGACGTTGGGCCGTGCCTCATAGATGATGCCAACCACACCGAGCGGCACCCGCCGTTGACGCAGCTCGAGGCCGTTCGGCAGCGTCACCCCGCGGACCACTTCGCCGACCGGGTCGGGCAGGTCGGCGACCTTTCGCAGTCCGGCCGCCATCGCAGCCAACCGGTCGCCGTCCAGCCGCAGGCGATCAACGAGGTGCGCTGCGGTGCCGTCGGCCTCAGCAGCAGCAACATCATCGGCGTTGGCCATCAGTACCTGCGGTGCAGCATCGAGCAAAGCCTGAGCCAGCGCACGCAGCGCGTCGTCCTTGTCTGCCCGAGACAGGCGGGCGAGCGCGCGGGCAGCGACCCGTGCGGCGCGAGCCGCCGCAGCCACGTCGGTGCGCGGGTTAGCTGTGCCCGCGAGCTCCGCATCCACTGGCTCGGTGTCGGTGAGACCACTCATCTGCACCACTGTAGGTGCCTCAGAACGGCTGCGGGCTGGGCTGGTGCAGGCCGATGGCGGGCGCTCGGTCGCCGCCGCGGCGGTAGAACGCCTCACGCTCGAGGACCTCGAGGCCGACCACCTCCCAGCGCGGCAGGCCCGCGGTGGCACAATGCTCGTTCCACACCCGCAGCGCCAGCGAGGCGGCGTCGAGCATGTCGAACGCCTCCTCCCAGTAGCGGATCTCGGCCCGGTCCGGGCCGTACCGCAACGAGTGCAGGAACGGTCGTTCCTCGGCCAGCCGAAGCATGGCGTCCCGGACGACTGAGGCCTCATGCGCCGCACCGGCCACCGTCACGCTGACGTGCCACAGCCGTGCTGTGTTGTCCACCGCCGACCTTGTCCCTTCTGCTCGCGAATGGGGCCATTCTGGTGCATCAACACCATGAGCCGCCGGTAAACAGCGCGACAGGTCAGTCGAGCAGCACCATGTCGTCGCGATGCACGACCTCACGCTCGTAGGACGGGCCGAGCGAGCGAGCGAGCTCGCGGGTCGAGCGCCCGAGCAGCGCCGGCAGCTCGTCGCTGTCGTAGTTCACCAGACCCCGTGCGATCGCGGTGCGATCAGGGTCGACCAGATCCACCGGGTCACCCGCGCCGAACCTGCCGTGCACGTCCACGATCCCGGCGGGCAGCAGCGATGCCCGCCGCTCGGTGATCGCTCGGACCGCCCCCTCATCGAGCAGCAGTCGGCCCCGACCCTCGGTGGCATGCGCCAACCACAGCAACCGGGTCGGTCGCCGCCGGCCGGTGGGATGAAAGCTGGTGCCCACCCGTTCGCCAGCGAGAGCGTCGGCGGCGTGTGCCGGGGTGGTAAGCACCACCGGTATGCCGGCGCCGGTCGCGATCCGGGCGGCCTGCACCTTGGTGACCATCCCCCCGGTGCCCACCCCAGCCGGTCCAGATCGTCCGATCCGGACGCCCGCAAGATCCGCCTCGGAGTGCACGTCGGACACCCGCTGCGCGTGCCCCGAGCGAGGGTCGCCGTCATGTAGGCCATCCACGTCGGACAGCAGGACAAGCAGGTCTGCGTGCACCAGGTGCGCCACCAACGCGGCCAGCCTGTCGTTGTCGCCGAAGCGGATCTCGGTGGTGGCCACGGTGTCGTTCTCGTTGACGATGGGCACCGCGCCCAGCCCCAGCAGGGTGGCAAAGGTGCGATAGGCGTTGCGGTAGTGCCCGCGCCGGGTCACGTCGTCCAGGGTCAACAACACCTGTCCGGTCACCACCCCGTGCTCGGCGAACCGATCCGCATAGCGATGCGCCAGCAAGCCCTGGCCGACGCTGGCCGCTGCCTGCTGCGAGGCCAGGTCACGGGGGCGCCGGGCCATCCCGAGCGGGGCCAGCCCGGCTGCGATTGCCCCCGAGCTGACCAGCACGATCTCATCGCCGGCGGGGCGGGCTGCAGCCAGCACGTCGACGAGCGCGTTGAGCCGCTGCAGGTCGAGCCCGCCGGCCGTCGTCGTCAGCGACGACGACCCGATCTTGACCACCACCCGCCGGCCGCCGGGCCCGGCCGCAGGGTTCACTACTGGGTTCACTACTGGGGTCACCCGGCGTGCTCCACGGTCACCCGCACCTTGAGCCCGTCGCCGACCACCGCATCGACGTAGGTCTCGGCCGGTACGGTGCCCAGCTCGAGCGTGGACGCAAGGGTCTCGCGCATGATCAGCTGGCGGTGGGTCTCGACGGCGTCAGTGATGTCGTCGCCACCGTCGATGCCGAGCCGGATGCGGTCGCTCACCGCCAGACCGGCGTCGCGACGGGCCTGCTGAACCGCCCGCACCAAGTCCCGCGCGACGCCCTCTGCCGCAAGCTCTTCGGTCACCACGGTGTCCAGCACCACGAAACCGCCCGAACCCAGCGACCCAGAGCCGAGCTCCCCGGGCTCCGCATCGGCGCCGTCGCCCTCCACGACCGTCTGCAGCTCGTACTCACCGGCGAGCAGGCCGGTACCTCCGGCGGTGACCGTCCCATCGTCGTCGAGCGACCAGTCGCCCGCCTTGGCCGCCCGGATCACCTGCTGTACGTCTTTGCCCAACCGTGGGCCGGCTGCCCGCGGATTCACGGCGAGCCGACGGGTGACCGCGACGTCTGCCTCCTCGGGGGTGCTGAGGACGACCGTGCGGACGTTGACCTCGGCGGCCACCAGGTCGGCGTACGGCCCGAGGGCGTCGGCATCGGCGGTGGCCACGGTGAGGCGCTGCAGCGGTTGGCGCACCCGCAGCCCGCGCGCCTTGCGCAACCCGAGCACGGTCGAGCAGACCTCACGGACGGAGTCCATCGCGGCCACCAGCTCGGCGTCAGCGGGCAGCCCGTCGGCCTCGCCCGCAGCCACCGCCGGCCAGTCGGTCAGGTGCACGCTGCGCTCGCCAGTGAGCCCGCGGAAGACCGCCTCGGTGGTCAGCGGAAGCAGCGGGGCTGCCACCCGGGTGAGCACATGCAGAGCAGTCCACAACGTGTCGAACGCCTCGGCCTCCCCCGCCCAGAAGCGCTCGCGGGAGCGCCGGACGTACCAGTTGGTGAGCATCTCCAGGTGCTCACGGACCGACTGGCAGGCGGCAGCGATGTCGAAGCGGTCCAGCTGCTCGGTGACCTCGGCGACCAGGTCATGGCTCTTGGCGAGCAGGTAGCGGTCGAGCACGTGCTCGGAGTCGGTGCGCCAGCGCGCCTCGTGACCCTCGACACCGGCGTAGAGCGAGAAGAAGTACCAGGAGTTCCACAGCGGGATCAACACCTGCCGCACCCCCTCGCGGATGCCCTGCTCGGTGACGATCAGGTTGCCGCCGCGAAGCACCGGCGAGCTCATCAGGAACCAGCGCATCGCATCCGAGCCGTCGCGGTCGAGCACCTCGGTGACGTCGGGATAGTTGCGCAGGCTCTTGCTCATCTTGCGCCCGTCGGAGCCGAGCACGATGCCGTGTACGACCGCGGACTGGAACGCCGGACGGTCGAACAGCGCCGTCGCCAGCACGTGCAGGGTGTAGAACCAGGCCTTGGTCTGGCCGACGTACTCCACGATGAAGTCGCCCGGATAGTGATGCTCGAACCAGTCGGCGTTGTCGAAGGGGTAGTGCACCTGGGCGAACGGCATCGAGCCGGACTCGAACCAGCAGTCCAGCACCTCCGGCACCCGGCGCATCGTGGACCGGCCGGTGGGGTCGTCCGGGTTCGGCCGGGTGAGCTCGTCGACGTACGGGCGGTGCAGGTCACTCGGGCGCTCGAAGCCGTGCGGGCCGAAGTCGCGCTCGAGCTCGTCCAGCGAGCCGTAGACATCGGTCCGTGGGTAGGCCGGGTCGTCGGAGCGCCACACCGGGATGGGGCTGCCCCAGTAGCGGTTGCGGCTGATCGACCAGTCGCGGGCGCCCTCCAGCCACTTGCCGAACGCACCGTCCTTGACGTGCCCGGGCACCCAGCTGATCTGCTCGTTCAGCTCGACCATCCGACTTTTGAGCGCGGTCACCTCGACGAACCACGAGGTAACCGCCTTGTAGATCAGCGGGTTGTCGCAGCGCCAGCAGTGCGGGTAGGGGTGGTCGTAGGTCTCGTACCGCAACAGCACGCCGGCGGCGCGCAGGTCGCGGGCGATAGGACGATTGGCCTCGAAGACGTGCTGCCCTTCGTACGGAGGGACCTCGGCGGTGAACCGGGCCTGGGAGTCCACCGGGACGACCGGCTCGATGCCGGCGGCGTCGGTGATGAGCTTGTCCTCCTCACCGAAGGCCGGCGCGATGTGCACCAGCCCGGTGCCGTCCTCGGTCGTCACGTAGTCGGCGGCCAGCACCCGGTGCGCCCGCGGGTGACCGGCGAAGAAGTCGAACGGCGGGGTGTAGGCGCGCCCCAGCAGGTCGCTGCCGCGCAGGGTCTGGACCACCTCGGGGTCGTCGCCCAGCTCGCGGGCGTACGCGGCGACACGCGCCCTCG
>JACCYS010000346.1 GCA_013696365.1 Nocardioidaceae bacterium | reverse complement strand
GTTGTCTGCCCCCCGACGCACGGACTCAATCACTGTCGCCGTGCTGCTGCTCTGCCTCGCAGGCGTGCTAATGGCCTGGGCTGCCACCGCTCTGACCAGCGATGAGCCGGCCGGCCGTGCTGTCGCTGCGGAGGCCCGCGTCGGCGGTGCCGATTCGTCAAGCTCGAGCGAGCGAGCCGACGGGCGAGCCGCTGAGCGCGCCGATCGCCGGCCAGCCGAAGCCCGCGCCTTGGCGCGAGCCAAGAAGCTCAACCAGCGCAAGGCCGACAACCGTGACCGGAAGCGGCCCGCTGATGAGCGACGTCTGCGCAACGATCCCGTCCTGATCACTGCGCCCACTGTCACCCCGTCCGCGCCGAAGCCCGACCGAATCACCATTCCTCGCCTCGGCATATCGCAGGGCCTGACCGAGCTTGCGGTAAACGGCAACACGTTGCAGGTGCCCGAGGACTTCTGGGACGTGGGCTGGTGGAGCGGTGGACCGGCGCCGGGGGAACAGGGGGCTGCCGTGATGGTGGGCCATGTCGACTCCCTGGACGGTCCGGCCGTCTTCTACGGCCTGGCCAGCATGCGCCTCCACGACCGCATCGTCATCCGCCGCGAGCGCGGTCGCTCGCTTGTCTTCACCGTCCGCAAGAAGGTGTTGTACGACCGCAACGACTTTCCAACCGAGAAGGTCTATCGCACCAGCGGCAGGCCGAGCCTGCACCTGCTGACCTGCGGTGGATCGTTCAACGCACAGACCCAGCTCTACACCGGCAATGTGGTGGTGTACGCCGAGCTCGTCACCAAGAACAAGAAGTCGGCCCAGCAAAAGTCGGCCCAGAAGGAGTCGGCCCAGCAAAAGTCGGCCCAACAAAAGCCCAGCGCACAGCGGCCAGGCGGCAAGCAGGTGGATCGCGACAAGCCCGCGCAGACCGGGGACGGCGGGCGGCGGGATCGATGAGCAGGCTCAGCGGCTGGCGCAGTGCCACGGTCGTGCTGGCAACGACGGTCGCGATGCTTGCCGGCGGGGTCATGTTCACTCGCGGCGGAACCGTGCAGCCGGCAGTACCGGCGGGCTCCGCCGCGAGCTCGACTGCGCTGGCTGCCGCGAACACGGGTGATCTCAGCGATGCGATCACCTCGTTGCAACAGCGACTGCGCAGGCTTCCCGCGGACCACTCGGCGTGGGCGGCGCTGGGCACGACGTACGTGCAGCAGGCGGCGGTGACCGGCGACCCCGGGCTCTACCCCAAGGCGCAGGGCGCGCTGGACCGGTCCTTGGAGATCCGACCGGAGGACAACGCACAGGCGCTGACCGGTCTGGCTTCCTTGTCGGCCGCGCGGCACGACTTTGCTTCCGCTCGGCAGCAGGCCGAGCAGGCCCGCTCGCTCAACCCGTATGGCGCCGCCAACTTCGGGATCTTGAGCGATGCCTTGCTGCAACTGGGACGCTATCGGCAGTCGTTCGCCGCGCTGCAGCAGATGCTTGACCTGCAGCCAGGCGTTCCGTCGTTCACCCGCGCCTCCTATGCCTGGGAGTTGCGCGGCAAGCTGCGTCCGGCGAGGCGCGCCCTCCAGCGCGCACTTCAGTTGGCGAGTCGCTCATCGGACCGGGCGTACTGCTACTTCTATCTGGGCGAGCTTGCCTGGAACGCTGGTGATCTGGCGGCCGCAAGGGCGCACTATGCGAAAGGTCTGGCCGCGGACCCCAACTACCTCCCGTTGCTCGCGGGGCAGGCAAAGGTGGCAGCGGCCACCGGCAAAACGCGCCGCGCACTTGCCCGCTATCGCGAACTCGTGCAGCGGCTGCCCGTGCCCACCCATCTCATCGCCTACGCCGACTACCTGCGTTCGCTCGGTCGTGAACAGCAAGCCGAGCGCCAAGACGCCGTCGTTGAGGCTTCCCAGCAACTTTTCGAAGCGCAGGGGGTCAATGTGGACCTCGAGCTCGCGCTGTTCGATGCCGACCGGGGCGACGCCGCCGACGCGGTCTCAGCCGCGCACCGCACATGGCGTGCTCAACCGAGCATCGAAGCGGCAGACGCATACGCCTGGGCGTTGCACGCCGCCGGTCGGGACACAACGGCCCTGACATATGCACGCAAAGCCGCCCGATTGGGGACCGACAGCGCCCTGCTCGCCTACCATCGCGGCATGATCGAGAAGTCGCTGGGCCGAGACACCGAGGCGCGGAACAGCCTGCGGCGTGCATTGCAGGTGAACCCGTACTTCTCGCCGCTGCACAGTCCGCGGGCTCACGCTGCCCTCGACGCGCTGAACCGCGGGTGAGCAGCGCCGGACCACCCCCGAGGCGCGCCGACCGGGCGCTGTTTTTACGACTGCTCGCGGCGGGTGCGGCCGGGGTGATCGCTGCGCTGGCTTTTGCGGCACCCGCTGCTGCCCACCCACTGGGCAACTTCACCGTCAACACCTACAACGGACTGCGCGTTGAGCCCGCGGCGGTCGCCGTGCGGATGATCGTCGACTATGCCGAGATTCCCACTGTCCGAGAGTTCCCGGCGGCCGACGAGCGTGGCGGGGTCAGCGATGCCGAGGCGGCAGAGTTCGCCGAGACACGCTGCGCCGATCTGGCACCGGGGGCGCAACTGCGCATCGATCAACAACGACGGCGGTTGTCGGTGGATTCGGCGACGCTTGCATTTGCGCCAGGAGCGGCCGGGCTGCAGACGATGCGCCTGACATGCGAGCTGCGCACCTCGGGGGAGGTGCAGACCGCTGACCAAATCATCAAGTATGTGGACACCAGCAGTCTCGACCGGCTCGGCTGGCGCGAGATCACCGCTGTGGGGGACGGCGTTGACGTCACCGACAGCGATGTGCCGGCCGAGAGCGTGTCAGCAGAGCTCACCCGCTATCCACCTGATCTGCTCAGCTCGCCCCTCGACCACCAGTCGGCCGAGGTCCGCACCGTCGCTGGCAGTGGTGAGGTGTCCGGTGGCGATGCCGCCGCGGAGAACACCAGCAGCGGGGAGGTTGGCGGGCTGACCAGTGCCTTCACCGATTTGGTGACCGCACGTGAGCTCGGCGTTGGATTCGCCCTGGTTGCGTTTGCCATCTCGGTGGGACTGGGGGTGCTGCATGCCTTTGCGCCCGGGCATGGCAAGACCCTGATGGCGGCCTACATGCTCGGCCA
>JACCYS010000297.1 GCA_013696365.1 Nocardioidaceae bacterium | reverse complement strand
TGACGGTGGCGGCTTCGAGCAATGGCACGCCCGCAACCTTCCTCTTCGACGCGCCAGGTCGCTACGTCGTCGCGCATGATGACGCCGCTCGGCGGTTGGTGGGTGACGAACCGCCGCTGTCGGTCGAGCCGGAGAGCGACGAGCCGCGTTCGGGTTTGCCACCGGTGGGTCTGACCAGCTTCGGTGAGGACCCGCTGTCAGCTCCGGAGCCGGCGCCCGA
Source organism: Nocardioidaceae bacterium (assembly GCA_013696365.1). Taxonomy (GTDB): domain Bacteria; phylum Actinomycetota; class Actinomycetes; order Propionibacteriales; family Nocardioidaceae; genus JACCVL01. The sequence goes on along the minus strand of JACCYS010000297.1, from coordinate 6,822 downwards.
TCTGCAAGCAGCCCTCGAGCAGGTTGCGGGTGATCAGCCACCGGCTCGTGTCAGCGCGCTTGACCGACTCCGCCGTCAGCGGGCCCACGCCGACGACCCCCTGCCCTTCAACAGCGATCCAGCCGGTGCTGACGAGGACGTGGAGGCGATCGCTCGGCTGATGGCGGTGGGTCAGGCCGGCCCGGAGCCCGTCGGGGATCATCCCGTCGAGGAGGTGGAGGCAGACGCGCACGAGGAGCCTCGACGGCGTAGGACTAGCCGTCGGGCGGTACCCAGCTGGGACGAGATCATGTTCGGGTCCAAGCCCCCGGGCTGACCGACTCGTGTCGGCGGCTCAGCAGCCGACGACGTCGACGAGCAACGGCACATACATCTCGGCGGCGGTCAGTGAGCCGTGAAACCCACGCATCTGCGCCTCCACCGGGAACCGGCGCTTGGCGACCGCGGCGTTCGTCCCTCGTGCTGCCACGACGACGTCTCCCAGCCGGGGACGAACACGGTCATCCACGGGACCGAACCAGTCGGCTGCCTCCGCCTCATCCCTGGTGCACACCCAGGCACGATCGCCCAGCACGGCCCGCCAGGCCGCCGCCACGTCATTGGCCGCCCCGGCGGAGGTGTACACGTGCCGGAAGCGCGCCTCGCCCCCCAGCAGCACGACGCCGTCGCTGAGCTCTGCCACCGCATCCACGTCGATGCGGTCGGTGTCCGGTACGTCGACCATGCCGTGGTCGCCGGTGACGACCAAGGCAGTGTCGCCCGGCAGAGCCTCGCGCAGCGATCGCGCCTCACCATCCAGGCGCAGCAACGCTTGGCGCCACTGTTCTGAGCGCGATCCATGCTCATGGCCCGCACGGTCCAGCCGCGAGCTGTAGGTGTAGGTGAGGGACCTCGGCACCTCAGCCGAGTCCGTGGCACAGCCGATCCGCTCCCAAGCAGAGTCCGCCTCGATGTAGTGCGCCCCATGCTGGCTGACCCGAGTCAGCCCGGAGCCAACGAAGGCGGAACGGCTGACCACGGTGGCAGTGGCACCGCCGGCCTGCATCTGTGCGAAGACGGTGGGGTAGGGCTGCCATTGCGCCGGATCCACGTCAGCGTCCCAGGTGAGTGCGTTCAGCAGCGATCGCGTTCCGGGGATACGGGCGGTGTACCCGACGACGCCGTGCCGCCCCGGTGGTAAGCCCGTGCCCAGGCTGGTGATGCTGCTGGCAGTCGTCGACGGCACGCAGGCCGTCATCGGCGCGTGCTCAGTGCTGCGCAAACTGGCCAGATACGGGGCCTCAGCACTGTGCGCGTCCAGGAGGTCGGCTCCGAGCCCGTCGATCAGCAGGACCACGAAGGATCTGGCCGGCGGCAACCCCACGGTCTCGTCGAACCCGGCAACGCCGCAGCGGGCGGCGATCGACGGCAGCAGGTCGGCCAGCGACGCATGGCCGCGGCCTGGCAGGACGGGGTCACTGGAATCCATCGAGACGCGCTGGTTCATCGAGGGTCGCTCAGGGCCGTGCGGACGACTCGGACAGCACCCGCGCGAAGTCCAGCAGGCGTTGCACTGCGTCTGCACCGTCGGCAGCAGCGCTGACCCGCATCGAGAAGTCGTCGGCGGTGAGGGTGCCCGCGTAGCCGTGATCTGCCTCGCAGTCGGGGTCGGCACACTGAGCGGGCTCCATGTCGATGCGGCGTATCGCACCCCAGGCGACGGTGAGCACCGCCTCGCTCGGCAACCCCCCGCCGGTGTGTCCAGCATCGGGCGCCGGGTGGGCCACCATGCGTTGCACGACCACCGAGCGGACCGAGGCCAACGTGACCGACTCGGTCGTCGTCGCGGTGTACGGGGCGGGGAGCAGGTCGTCGGGCGGGTGCTCGTCGGTGTGCGCGACCACCAGACGGGTGGGGGTCAACACCACAACGGTGACATGGCGCCGCACCTCGTCGTGGTCGAACGTCGGCTCGTGGTGCACCAAGTGCTGCACCACCTGCTCGCCGGCGACAGCCGCCTCTACGCCCTCGGCAACGGCTTCTGGGTAGTAACCCGCGGCGTCGATTGCCGCCCGCAGCATCCCGGTCCCGTCGGCGACCCGGGATGGTCCAACGCTTCGCCCGTCTGCCATCCCGACAGTCTCGCATGCACCCCGTCAGTTGGGGATGGTGTCGCCCGGCATGCGCCCGAGCCGGCGTACGAACAGGTCGTTGCGGGCGTCGCCAACCGGTGCCACCCTCGCCCGGACGTCGAGCACCGAAATGCCGCCGGCAGAGGCCATCACCAAAGGTAACTCGACCGAAACCAGCTGAGGCAGATCGTTCTTGAGCCGGGCAATGCGCTGAATCAGATCAGCCACCAGAGCGAGGTCGACGGGATCGTTACCGCGGTAGCCGGTCAACAAGGGAGCGGCACGCAGCTGACGCACCATCGCCGCCGCGTCGGCATCGGTCATCGGCGGTATTCCATAACTTCGGTCACCCAGCAGCTCGCTGGGGGCACCGGCCAGCCCAAAGGAGACCAACGGACCGAACAGGGGGTCTTCGATCCCCTGCACCGCGACCGGCTGGCCCTTCGGGGCCATCTTCTGCACCACGAACTCGCCGGCAGAGTGGTCGGGCATGCCCTCGGTCATCGCCTGCCAGGCCTGCCGCATCTCGTGCTCGTCGTCGATGCTGCGCCAGACGAAGGCGAGGTCTGCGCGCAGCTTCAGCTGCTCGGCCTGAGCCTTGAGCACAACGTCCCAGCCCAACTGTCTGCCGGCCGCTGTTGCCTCGTCCGGGGACAGCACCGGCAGCTGGTCCCACACCGGCACGCCGTATGCGGCGAGCACCGACCGTGCCTGGTCCCGGTCGAGGGCGACCCCGGCCGGCGCGCTCAGCAGCACCCCCTCAACGATCCTCCGGGCCGCGGCCATCCGTACGTCGTCATAGCTGCGCACCTCCCCGGCGGGAGTTTGCAGCCAGCGGGCGTAGGTCACCGCGTGGGCAAGTGCCCGGACGGCTGCCTCTACCGCAGGATAGGACGGCACCGAGCCGCGGCCGGGGACGCCTTCCACACCGGCCACCCGTAACAGTTCCGGCACCCCTTCGCGACCGAGGAAGGACGACACGATCGGTTTCTCCGACTGCTCCCCCACCGCAGCCAGTACGTCCGCGACATCCTCGCCGCCATCGCGGAACGGCGGCACATAGACCACCACGACGGCATCGGTGCCGGGGTCGTCGATGGCGAGGTCGAGTGCACGCTCGAAGTCGTCGGCGGTCGCGTCGGCGCCCAGCGCGATCGGCTCGCCCGCCTGCAGACCCACCGCCGAGGCGGCATCGGCGGCCAGCAAACCCAGCGCATCGGAGTTGTCGATGACCGACACCCGGGGCCCGCGCGGCAGGGGCTGATAGGCCAGCAGCTGGGCCACATCGAACAGCTCATCCAACCGGTCCACCTGGATGACGCCCGCCTGCGCGAACATCGCATCGACCGCGGCCGGCGGCACCTGGCTGCGGCGGACGGCATGCCCGACCGGTACCCCTTGCGTCGACCGGCCCGACTTGACCGCCACCACCGGCTTGCGCCGGGAGACCCGCCGAGCGATGCGAGAGAACTTGCGCGGGTTACCAATGGACTCCAGATAGAGCAACACGACGTCGGTGGCGTCGTCCTCCTCCCAGTACTGCAGCAGGTCGTTGCCCGAGACGTCTGCCCGGTTGCCCGCCGACACGAACGTCGACAAACCCAACCCCCGCTGGCCGACGTTCTCGAGAATCGCCGTCCCCAGCGCGCCGGACTGACAGAAGAAGCCGACCCGGCCGCGGGCCGGCATCAGCGGTGACAGGGACGCGTTGATGTGCACCGCTGGGTCGGTGTTGATCACCCCGAGACAATTGGGTCCGACCAGACGCAGACCGTAGCTGCGGGACAGGCCGAGCAACTGGCGTTGACGCTGTCGACCCTCCTCGCCGGTTTCGGCGAAACCGGACGAGATCACCACCAGGCCACGCACACCCTTTGCCGCGCAGTCCAACACCACCTCGGTCACCGCCTCGGCCGGCACCGCGACCAACGCTAGGTCGACATGACCGGGGATCTCCTGAACCGAGCGGTACGCCGGCAGGCCGGACACCGCCTCGGCCTGCGGGTTCACCGCGTAGACGCTGCCGGTGAAGTCGCCGAGCACCAGGTTGCGGACCAGCCGTTGGCCCACCGTTCCCGAGCGCCTGCTGGCACCCACGACGGCCACACTGCGTACCTCGAAGAACGCGCTCATCGAGGTGGCCTCGGCGCGATGCTCACGGGCCAGCAGCACGCCGACTGCGGTGTCGGTCTGCTCGATCGGGAACTCCATTCTGAGCACGCCGTCAGACAGCTCACCGGACACCCGGTAACCCTGCTCCCGGAAGACTTGAATCATCGCCTTGTTGTCCGGCAACACGTCGGCGACGAAGCTGCGCAGGCCCCGGTCTCTGGCGGCCTGCGCGAGATGCTCCAGCAGCAGTTGAGCCAACCCGCGACGCTGGTGCGCGTCCTCGACGAGGAAGGCGACCTCTGCCTGCCGATCGTCCACCGCGTCATAGCGGGCCACCCCGATGATGGATTCGCCGAGGACGCCGACCAGGGCGACCCGCCGGTCGTGATCCACATTGGTGAAGCGATCGACATCCGAGTCGGAGAGCCGGGGGTATGGGGCGAAGAAACGCCGGTACTTGGACTGTGCGGAGACCCGCCCGTAGAAGGCGACCAGCCGCTCCGCGTCGCTCGGTCGCACCGGGCGAAGCCGCACCGGCCGACCGTCAAGCAACACGACGTCGGCCTCCCAGGCATGTGGGGAGGTGCCCCGGTCAGCGGTCATGGTCCGAACCTAGCGGCCGACAGCAGGCGGGCATGCCGACTGGTTGTCCAGTTGCAGCCACAACCGCCAGACTGGCCGGTCATGACCGACACCGCGACGACGGAGTTCCGCCAGGTCCGTGACCTGCTGATCGCCCACCGAGAGGACCTCGACGCTGCGCGTCGTGGTTTCCAGTGGCCGCGCCCCGAGCACTTCAACTGGGCCACCGACTGGTTCGACGTGCTCGCAGCCGAGCAACCGGAGCACACCGCCCTGTGGCTCGTCGAGCCCAGCGAGGACGGCGGTGGCACCGACAGCGAGCACCGGCTTCGACACACCCACGTCTCCTACGCACAGATGTCTCGCCGGTCACGTGAGGTAGCCGGCTGGCTGTGGTCGCTGGGCGTGCGCCCCGGCGACCGCGTGCTGCTTGTGCTGGGCAACGTGGTCCCACTATGGGAACTGATGCTCGCCTGCATCCGACTCGGTGCCGTGATGATCCCGGCAACGACACTGCTGTCTCGCGACGACCTGGCCGACCGGATCGAGCGTGGGCGGGTCGCGGTTGCGGTCGCCGGATGTACCGACGCGCACCGGTTCGGCGACGTCGCCGACGGTTGTGTACGCATCGCCCTGGCCGACGGTACCGACGCTTCGGTGCCGGCCGGCTGGCACATCTACCGCGACGGCGACGGCCATCTGGGGCTCGACCAGGTCTTGACCACCGCCGGCGAGCGACGGAAGCCGACTAGGGCCGACGATCCACTGCTGTTGTACTTCACCTCGGGGACGACCGCGCAGCCCAAGCTCGTGACACACACGCACGCGTCCTATCCGGTCGGGCATCTGTCCACGATGTACTGGTTGGGCCTGCAGAGCAGCGATGTCCACCTGAACATGTCGTCATCGGGCTGGGCCAAGCACGCCTGGTCGTGTGTGTTCGCGCCGTGGAACGCCGGTGCGACTGTGGTGGTGCACGCCGCCCCACGGTTTGACCCGGCCGCGCTGCTGCACGTGCTGGTGGAGTGCGGGGTGACCACTTTCTGCGCGCCACCGACGGTGTGGCGGATGCTTGTTCAGCAAGACCTCACTGCGTACCAGCCGATGCTGCGTGAGCTGGTCGCCGCCGGCGAGCCGCTCAACCCTGAGGTCGTCGACCGGGTCCAAGAAGCCTGGGGGTTGACCGTGCGCGATGGTTTCGGCCAGACCGAGACCACCGCGCAGGTGGGCAACAGCCCCGGTCAACCGGTCAAACCGGGTTCCATGGGTCGGGCACTGCCGGGCTACGAGATCGTCCTTGTCGACCCGGCGACCGGAGAGTGCGGCGATGATGGCGAGATCTGTGTCGAGCTGTCGCCACGCCCGGTGGGGGTCATGACAGGCTACGCCGGCGATGAAGACCTGACCGCCGAGGCGATGCGCGGCGGCGTCTACCACACCGGGGATGTGGCCACCCGCGACGAGCAGGGCTACCTCACCTACGTGGGGCGGGCGGACGACGTCTTCAAGGCCAGCGACTACCGGATCAGTCCGTTCGAGTTGGAGAGCGTGCTGGTCGAACACCCCGCCGTGGCCGAGGCGGCGGTCGTGCCGTCGCCGGATGAGCTGCGGATGGCGGTGCCCAAGGCGTTCATCGTGCTCGCCGCGGGCCACCCGGCTGATCGTGACACCGCGCGGTCGGTGCTGGCGCACGCCCGCGAGCGGCTGTCGCCGTACAAGCGGGTGCGCCGGCTGGAGTTCGCGGACCTCCCGAAGACCGTCTCCGGCAAGATCCGGCGAGTCGAGCTGCGGCAGGCAGAGTCCGAGCGCGCCGCCCGCGGCATCAGTTCGTCGTCGGCGATGTGGAGCGAGGATGACTTCCCGGAGCTGCGAGCAGACTCCTGACCGACCTCTGCACACGCGTTCAACGGCCGGTCAGCTGTCGCGCAGCACCTCGACCACGGCGGCCATGTCGGCATCCCCGTGCCCGGCGTCGACCGCCCGCCGCAGGATGGCGGCCACGGCATCGGCACCCCCC
>JACCYS010000267.1 GCA_013696365.1 Nocardioidaceae bacterium | reverse complement strand
GCTCATCACGACGGATCGGCGGGGCCGCTCCAAGTTCCACTACTTCAACAGCGAAGCACTCACTGCGATCACCCGACGATGGCCATCGTCGAGAAAGGACACGACATGAGCCGATCGCGGGGGACGTCCGCTGACGACCCGCCAACACCAAGACGGACCGGGAGCTTCCACCCCAGCGGTCAAGTTGTCGGCATCGTCCCGATCCACGCTGTTCGACGAATCACCGACGAACAGTGGCGATCCGCTCAACAAAGCGGATGTTCAAGCCTGGCGACACCGAAGCGCCGTTCTGTACCGGTCTCACCACGACTCGAAGGCGGGGTTCTGCGCCGCGCGTTCTGTGCGGACGATCAGAGCTGACGGACGAGGTGCTCTTCGCCCGGGTGTAGCCCCTGCGTTCTGTCCTGCCGAAGCGCCCGTCACGACTCGTCGAGCCCAGCGGACTCGACGTGTCGAACGATATCCCCAGCGACCTCATCGGCGGTACGACCGTGGTCGTACATCACGAGATCCGCGAGCGTGCGGTTCTGCGTCGATGTCACCGATTCGACCAGATAGTCCCGACCGTCTCGGACCCAATCGGTTCCCTTGCCAAGCACGCACCGTTCACGGAGCACCCGGACGGACTCGTCGGGACCTGGAGACGGGGGCATCAGCACGACGAATGCGCCGCTGAATGCTCGCCGAGCCGCCTGGGCGTAGTCCTCGTCTTCGAAGTGGCTGTGGCCAGCCCCCAACGCAATGACCGCCTCCGGGTACTCCTCGATCGCCGCTGTTGCGGCGAGCCGAGCCGGCTGCCACCAGCGATGAGCCGCTGCGAAACCGTCGGCCTCGATGCGAGAGACGAGCTGGTCGACCGGTTGACCGATCGCTTCGTAGAATCGGTGGCCGACATCGTCGACGTCGACGAACGCTCGCTGCAGCAGCGCAGCGAGCAGCTCACCGACGGTCGACTTGCCCGCACCGGCCGGACCGATCAGAACTACGGGACCCATCAGGTCGAGTCTGTCATCGCTCTGCAACAGCGATCACAAGCCGCGCCGGACCGAAGCGCGACGAGCGCCACCGCCGAGGGGTCCGGGGCGCGCCGATGCGCCGATCTGGCGCGTCTCGACTTCCCGGGGCCCGGCGGAGTTCTGCGCCGTTGTTATGCGTCCCAGGCCGGCACTTGGCGGGGGCATCGAGTCTTCAACCGATGGCGCCACGGATCGGTCTGTCCGGTCCGACCTCCGGCGGTCCGTGTCGGCACTTCGTGTGGCGCGATGCTGGTCGGGTGGAGTCATCCGATCACGCCCGCTTCGATGCGACCTCCGGAGCTTTGTCGGCGGTGGCCGCTTCGTGTGGGTTCAGCGGAGTGGTCGCCCGCAGTGACCTGACTGGGACGCTGCTCGAGGTCGGCGCGTTCGGCGCACGTCATCGAGCTGAGGACCTGCCGAACACCGCGCAGACTCGCTTCGGTATCGCCTCCGGGACCAAGGCGTTCACCGCGGCGACCGTTGCCAAGTTGGTGGGGGAACGTCAGCTCACCTTGGACGCGCGCGTGGGAAGCTTTGGTCCGGAGTTCGGCAGGTGGATCGACCCCGATGCCACGCTCGACCAGCTCCTGAACCACATGTCGGGCTGCTTCGACTACTTCGGCACCGTCGTGCCCGACGAGGTGGGCTATCGGCTGCCGGTGTCCGCCGAGGACCTCGACGCGCCATCGGCCTACCTTGCGCTGTGCACCGGGTCACCGAAAGCCGCACCTGGCGAAGCTGTCGAGTACGCCAACGGTGGCTATGTCGCGCTGGCCTTGATCATCGAGCGCGCCACCGGCGGTGCCTACGGCGACGCAGTCACTGATCTGGTGTTGCGGCGCGCGGGGATGGGCTGCTCCGGCTTCTTTCGTTCCGATGACCTCCCGTCGAACACCGCGGTCGGCTACATGGAAAACGGCCGATCCAATGTGTTCCGGTTGCCGGTCCGTGGCGGCGGCGACGGAGGGATGTACACCACCGTCGAGGACATGGCGTCGTTCTGGGCGGCGCTGCTCGACGGCCGACTGCTCGGCGACGCCCTTACCGAGCAGTGGTTGCAGCCAGTGGCGACGTGGCGAGAAGGGTTGCAGATCGGCCGCGGCTTTCTCCACCGCGCCGGAAGTGTCTTCCTCGACGGCTGGGACCTTGGCGTCGGGTTCATGTCAGTGGTGCATCGCGACCACGGTGAAGTGCGCACCCTCTTGAGCAACGACCCTGCCACCGCCCTTCCGGTCGTGGAAGCCATCCGCGGCGCCTGACCGACCGCTGCGTGCACTGAGGCGATCGACGAACCAGCGACTCGCATCGCGTGACACCGAAGGTCCGCTCGTCGCCCGCGCGAGCCAGATTCCCGCCGTCCCAGAACGCCGGATCGAGTATGCGGCCAGATGCGCCGTTCTGTGTGGACTTCCTCGACAGCGGCAGCGTCGTTCTGGACCTCGCGTTATGCGTCACCCACCGGCACATCGGGGCAGTCTCGGCCGACCGCTCCGACCGCTCCGACCGCTCCGAGCGCTCCCCGCACGGGCGGGCGCGAATATCGGCACTTCTCTGCGCCCTCGACCCGGCGTCGGGTGACACCTGTGCTTCGCGCCCATTACGAGAACCGCGTGCTGAACAGCGTCGCCAGAGGACTCCGACTGGTGGGGTCACTGTGGAGGATGGGTCGAGGCAAGACCGCTCGGATTGGAGCAAGCGCAGAACGAGGACGAGTAGCGGCATGGTGGTGACGAACTACAGGGCGTGGGCCAGGTAGTGGCCGAGCGTCTGGTCGGGGTCCCATGGCCAGGCTGCCAGCGGGAGCATTGCGGTCGCCGCCCCGAGCAGGGTCACGATGGTGACGGCGAGCAGGGCGGTGGCCGACGCTCGGCGCAGGTGAGGTCGCTGCCACCACACGGCGAGCAGGCCATCGACCAGGACGGCCACCGGAGCGGTGTTCTGTTCCGAAGGCCGACCGAACTCGTGCAGAGCGGCTCCGGCGATCGCCGCGACGACGGCCAGAGAGAGGTCGGGGCACGGGCTCGGGACGCGATGCGCTCATTCGACGGAGGGGCTGGCCGGGTTGTGTGAGGGGCGGTCTGGATTGATGGTCGACTCGAGGATCACCACGGGCAGATCCCGGTCAGTGCCGGCCTGGTAGTCGGCATAGCCGCTGTACATGGCGTGGAGCCGAGGCCAGAGCTCGTCGGCCTCTGCTGGCGTCGCCACGCGTGCGAGCACATCGAGTCGGTCTGGTCCGATCTGCAGGGTCGCTCGCGGATTGGCACGGAGGTTGAGCAGCCAGGCTGGATGGTGGTCGCGACCCGCGTTCGATGCCACCACCACATGTCGGTCGCCGTCGGCAAGGCAGAGCAGCGGCCATTCCCTCGGCTTGCCGCTGCGACGGCCGGTCGTGGTCAGCAAGGCAACCGGTCGTTTGGTCCGGCCGACGGTGCCGCCGAACGTTCCACCGGTTCGGCGGTAGAGCCACCGATGCATACGCGCGGTGAGCTTCTCCACTGGTGCAGGGACGGTGATGGTCACGACGCCGTTCCCGGGTAGGGCTCGTCGCCGTACCGGGCCCGGATGGCGAGGAGCGTCGGCAGGAAGTCGTCCATGCTCCCGCCAGCGGCGAGGTGCTCGTCAGCCGCTGTCGCGATGTCAGCGAAGATCTGCTCGAAGCCGGCGGGAGCGAACCAGCAGATGGCGCGTGCGGCTTCGTCGGCGTTGGCGTTCCCCCATCGGAACCAGCAGCCTCGGGGATGGGTGACCGAGTCGCCCGGTCCGGCGACAACGGTCTGGTCGTTCTCGAACGTCAACGCCAGCGCGCCCTGGAGAACGAACCATCCGGCGTCTTCCCGGGTGTGACGGTGCAGCACCGGCGGCGGTGCGAAGCCGGGGGCGATCGAGTACTCGACCGCACCAATCGGGTCGCCCGTCTCGATGCCGGCGAGCACTCGGACCTGATTGGGTCCGACTCGGATCAGCCGGCCGGACCGATTGATGATCCCTGGCGTTGCGTCGCGGTCGGTTGCGCTCATCGTGGTCCTCCTTGTTGTTCGGGGTTGTCGAACGACTCTGACGTGATGAGTTGGTGGAACTGGGCGGCCAGCCATCGGTAGTAGCGGTCGTCGGGCCAGCCGAGCTCGTGGGTGAGGACGAGGAACGTGTGGGCCTCTGAGAGTGCGTAGACCGCGTCGACGAACTGTTCGTGTGGGAGCACGGGCGCGACATCGCCGAGGACGAGGGGGACAATCGCCTCGACGTCCTGGTGGCGCCGCTTTCGTTCGTCCGCCCACCAGTCGGCGATGTCGGGATCGGCGTGCGCTGCCGCGGCGGCGGCCACGAGCGCAGGTGCAGCTCGACGAAGCGTAGCCGTGACCGCTGCGGTGGCGATGCTGACCCGCTCCTCGAGCGTGCCCGCCCTGCGTAGGTCGGCGACCCAGCCGCTGTCTGCCACGGCGACGCCCTCGTCGCCCGCGACTGCCGAGTCGAACCACGCCGCTAGCAACTCACGTTTGGTGCCGAACCGCTTCTTGATCGTCTCGACCGACACGCCGGCCCGTTCGGCCACCTCAGCCAGCACCGTCGCGGCGTAACCCTGCTCCGTGAACGTCTCGCCCGTGGCGGAGATCACGCGTCGGCGGGTGGAGTCGGCCGCGGCACGCCGTCTGCTGTTGTCGTACCTGCGACCGGGCCCTGCACCCATATTCGATACTCTATATCGGTACCGAATTTCTGTCCAGGCCGGCTCGGATCGGCGTTGTCAATCGCCGATGTCGGCGTGGTCAGACCATCCCCGAGGATTCGTTCGGGCGCCCCCGCTATCGCTGCCGGCTCGCGCGGGTCCTTGTCACGCCGAACTGGGATTCGCGAGCTGCCCTCGATTCCCGCTGTCGCTACGAGGTGGCGGATCGGATCTCCAACACACGGCACTTCGGTCCGGTCTGTTCAACCGTCCGCGAAGGCGGCGGACCACTCCTGGGACCGAGCGTCGGAGTAGGCATCCGTGAAGCCGCATTCCCAGCGATGGCGTCGTCGAGGGGCGCTCCGCCCCACCGCAGCTCTCCGGCTACGAGCAAACGGTCTCCCTCGTTGACCGGTCGCTGCATCCAGACGGTGACGGCCTCACCGGTTCCGCCGGTGGCGATCGATCCGAGACGAAATAGCGACCTGTAGGGGCGTCGGTCTGGCAGCTGGCCGGCGCAGCCGAACTGGCCCCATCCGACCGGCCACGTCCGCCACGAGCGCTCGACCGACACGGAGCGCATAATGCCCGTGCCGGCGCGATCTCGCCACGGCGCCGAGCCGCACAGATCGGCGGGGACGCCTGTCCCGGAACACCGGCTCGGTGGCGCGTATCCGCGGCAGAGCGGGTCTCGTGCTTGCTGCTGCTAGCGCGCCGAATCGGCGTTCTGACCTCCCGACGGTGGACCCACCCGATGGCGCCGACCGGTCGCTTCGAGCGCCGAACTGCCGATCGGTACCTACCC
>JACCYS010000258.1 GCA_013696365.1 Nocardioidaceae bacterium | reverse complement strand
CACGGCCGATCCGACACCAGGACGTACGCCAAGAACATTGCCGACTGGTCAAGCAGCACCCAGTTGTCGCCGGAGGAGACCGAAGCCATCTCGCTGGCCCGCCGCTGACCCAGCTGCCCATCGCGGTTGCTTGCCCTCGGCGCGGGTACCACGCACCTCGGTACGCCCGCCCGCACCTCGGCACGCGTGGCGCCCGGCGGCGGGGTCAGCCCGGCCCGCCGGCGGCGCGGTGGCGGGGGTGGGGCTCAGCGGGGTACGCGAACCAGTAGCGTGCCCGCAAGCACCCGGCAGTGCAGCTCACGGCCGGTGCCAATGGGGTCCCCGTCAAGTTGTCGGGCCTGCGGCGTTGGGGTCCGCACAATCACGGTCGACCCCGTCATGCGGGCCAGTTGTGCATCGGTAGTACGCCCACGGCTCAACACTCGCAACACCACCGACACCCACCCCCACGCCCGTTGTGGGGCGACCACCACGACGTCAAGCCGGCCGTCGTCGAAGCGGGCGTCGGGAAGCAGCGGGATCCCTGCCTGTAACAAGCCGACGTTGCCGACCACGACGGTGCGGGCCCGGTGTCGCACGAAGGGACCGTCGTCCACGGACACCTCTACCCGGCTGGCCGGATAGCGAAAGTTGCGCATCGCAGACACCACGTACGCCCGCCAGCCCAGCTGGGCCTTGAGCGCCTCCGAGGCTCCGGCCATCACGGCGGCGTCGAACCCCAGCCCTGCCATCACGGTGAAGCAGGTCTCGGGCAGTTCGTCACCGCGTACCTCGACGGCATCGATAGCCCGGTCCTGGCCGGACAGGGCGACGTCGAGGGCTTCGGCGGGACGAAGCGGCAGGTGCAAGTTGCGGGCCAATAGGTTGCCGGTGCCGAGCGGCACGATGCCCACCGGCACCCCGGTGCGCGCCAGCTCTGCACACACCACCCGGACGGTGCCGTCGCCCCCGGCAGCGATCACCATGTCGGTGCCGGCGGCGAGCGCGGCCTCGCTCATCGCGCTGCCCGGGTCGTCGGCGGTGGTCTCGTAGAAGCTCGGCGGCTGCCAGCCGTGCTTGACGGCTGCCTCGCCGACCATCCGACGAAACGCGCCGACCTCATCGATCTTCGTCGGGTTCAGAACCACGGCCAGCCGCGACGGCCGCTGCCTGGTCGAGGTGGGTGCGGGCCCGGTCGCAGGCGGCTGCCATGGCACGATCGCCACCGCAAGCAGCAGCGGGATCGTGGCACCGAGCGCCCAGCCGGCCAACACATCGCTCGGGTAGTGCACCGCCAGCAGAAGGCGGTCGAGCCCGATGGCCACCCCCACCAGCAACCAGCCAGTGTCGAACGACCGGCGACGCATCCTCGACGCAACCGACATGTGGGTGAGCAACACCGCGGCGGCCACCAGCAGCCCGGCGCCGGCTGCATGGCCGGACGGGAACGAGAGTCCGCCGATGGCGGTGCTGGGCTCGACCCACGGCGGGCGGGGGCGGTCGAAGGCCACCTTCACAAGCGGGTCGAGCACGGCAGCGAGCAGCACAGACAGGGCCAACCAGCCACCCACCCGGGCCCGCCCCCGGGCAACGGCGCTGATCGCCACGACAACCAGCCCGGCATGCACAAGCGTCGGTTGGCTGACCAGTGCCACCAGCTCCAGTGCGCGCACCACCCGGCGGTGGCCGTTGACCAGGTCGTACGCGCTGCGCGTGACATTCGCGTCAAGGTCACCCAACGGTGACCAGCCGATGCTGATCAGCCAGCTGAGCACCACATGCGTGGCGAGTAGCACCAGGCCGGTGGTCAGCACGGCGCGGCGGCGCGCGGCAAGCACGCTCACGTCGTAGGCCACGGCCCTCCTTGAGTCGCCGGCAGCCTCGCCGGCCAGCGTGGTGTGCCCGCGGTTCGGGGTCCGGCGCCGCTCCAGGCTACGGCGCGGCGCCGACAGGCTGATCGTTAGGCTGGCACGGTGATCGACCCCCGCCTGCTGCGTGACGACCCTGACCGGGTGCGTGCCGCCCAGGCGCGCCGAGGTGAATCCGTCGCCGTCGTCGACGATCTGTTGTCGGCTGATGTGACGCGGCGCGAGTCCATCGCAGCGTTCGAGCGGCTGCGGGCCGAGCAAAAGCAGCTCGGCAAACAGATCGCCACGGCGCAGGGAGACAAGCGAGCCACATTGCTCGCACGCACCAAGGACCTCGCGGCTCAGGTCAAGGATGCCGAGGCGGTGCAGACCGAGGCCGACGCGGCCTTTCATACGCTGATGACAAGCCTGCCCAACGTGGCCGACGAGCGAGCACCAGCAGGCGGCGAGGATGACTACGTCGTGCTCGAGCAGCACGGCACCATCCGCGACTTTGACGCCGAGGGTTTCACCGCCCGCGACCATCTCGAGCTGGGCACACTGCTTAAGGCGATCGACGTCGAGCGCGGCGCCAAGGTCTCGGGTGCACGCTTCTACTTCCTCACCGGTGTCGGCGCGATGCTCGAGCTGGCGTTGGTGCAGATGGCGATGGAGCGGGCTGAGCAATGGGGTTTCACGCCGATGATCCCGCCGGCGCTGGTGCGGTCGCGGGCGATGGACGGCACCGGTTTTCTTGGCCAAGCCGCCGCGGACGTCTATCACCTGCCTGCCGACGACATGTATCTGGTCGGCACCTCTGAGGTGCCGCTCGCGGCGTACCACAGCGACGAGATGCTGGACGGGTCATCGCTGCCGCGCCGGTATGCCGCCTTCAGCCCGTGCTTCCGCCGCGAGGCAGGCTCCTACGGCAAGGACACCCGAGGGATCTTCCGGGTGCACTGGTTCGACAAGGTCGAGATGTTCACCTACACGACGCTCGAGGAGTCCTACGCCGAGCACGAGCGCCTGCTGTCGTATGAGCGGGAGTGGCTCACCGCGTTGGAGCTGCCGTTCCGGGTGATCGACGTGGCGGCCGGCGACCTCGGCGCATCGGCGGTGCGCAAGTTTGACTGCGAGGCGTGGATCCCGACCCAGGGTCGCTATCGCGAGCTCACGTCCACGTCCAACTGCACGCAGTTCCAGAGCCGTCGGCTGGACATCCGAGTACGGGGCACAGGCGGCACGACCGAGCCTGCCGCCACCCTCAACGGAACGTTGTGTGCGATCCCGCGCACGATTTTGGCGCTGTTGGAGAACCACCAGCTCGCCGACGGCTCCGTGCGGGTGCCGCAGGCCCTGCAGCCGTACCTACAAGGCCGAGACGAGCTCAAGCCAGCCGGGTCCGGGGAGTGAGGCACCCGCCTGCGGGCTGGGCCCCGAAGGTCGTCGCCCTCGACGTCGACGGCACGCTGCTCGACTGGGTCGACGACCACGAGGTGATGTCCACTGCGGTCGTGAACGCGGTGCAGCGGGCGCGGACTGCGGGTGCGTACGTGGTGATCTCCACCGGCCGCTCCGTTCCCGGGGTGCTGGACGCCGCAGAGATGCTCGAGCTCGACAGCGGGCTGTGCGTGGCAAGCAACGGCGCCGTCGTTTTTGATCACCCACCGTTCGACCTCGTGCATACCGTCACGTTCGACGCATCTAAGGCCGTCGAGGAGCTGTTGCAGCATGTGCCGGACGCTGCGGTTGCGGTCGAGGACATCGGCGTCGGGTATCGGATCAACAAGGCCTTTCCCGACGGCGAGATTCAAGGCGAGCTGGTGCTGCAGAGCGTCGAGGAACTGGTGGCCGAGCCGGTGACCCGGGTGATCATCCGCAGCCCGGGAGCTTCCGCCGAGGAGTTCGCCGAGTTGGCTGAGGGGCTGGGGTTACAGGGCACAAACTACTACGTCGGCTACACCGCCTGGCTTGATCTCGCTCCGACCGGAGTCTCGAAGGCATCCGGTCTGCAGGTGGTGGTGGATCGGCTGGGCGTGCAGCCGAACGACGTGTTGGCGATCGGCGACGGCAACAATGATGTCGAGATGCTGCGCTGGGCCGGCCGGGGGGTAGCGATGGGCCAAGCGCCACTCGCCGTCCAATCGGCCGCTGACGACGTCACCGAATCGGTGGAGAACAACGGGGTCGTCCGCGAGCTGGCACGCTGGTTCTGAGCGGTGACCAGCCCAGCGTCGTACGGGCTAGCGCCCGTCAGGTTTACGTGGCATACCGACCCCTCACGGGGCACGCACGGCACGTGAAGGGTCAGCCGGCCACGTTTACGTGGCGCCGGTCGCCAGGGTAAAGGCGGGTGCGCACGTGGTGGTCCAGTTGATGCTGGGCGGTCTCTCGTCGCTGCACCGCCTCGCGCAGCGCGGCCCGGAGGTTCGCCGGCTGGGCCCGCAACTCAGCGGAGTCGAGTACATCGCGCACCCGCTGAGTGCTCTGGCTGAGGCGGTCACGCAGATCTGTTTCGACGCTGTCCATCACGCTTCGTGCCCTTCTGTTATCACAATGTGATCGTAAGACCAGTTCGCCGGAACCCGCCACTTGGATTGGTGCGGAACAGCTGTGATCTACAGATACATCCCGCCGCCACTGCCGGGCCGCTCACCACCCGCCGGACCGGCCTGACCTCCTGGCGGCATCCCCGGCATCGCGCCACCATGCGGAGCGTCGTGACCACCGGGCAGCGCCTTGCGCATCTGCTCCAACTGCGCTCGCGCGGCCATCTGCTGGGCATAGATAGCGGTCTGGATGCCGTGAAACAG
Organism: Nocardioidaceae bacterium; assembly: GCA_013696365.1. Lineage (GTDB taxonomy): Bacteria > Actinomycetota > Actinomycetes > Propionibacteriales > Nocardioidaceae > JACCVL01. Next base: position 1,708 of record JACCYS010000258.1, on the reverse strand, counting down.
GCCCTCCAGCCAACCGACCAGCTGAGCCTGCGCAATCCGCAGCTCGGCGTCGGAAGGGGTGTCGGAACCGAACGGCAGGCTGAGCCGTTCCAGCTCCTCGATCAGCTCGGGGGCAAGGCCCTCCTCGAGCTCGCGGATGGACGACTGGTGGATGTCACGAAGCCGCGCCCTGCTGGCCTCGTCCAGCGGCGCCGACCTCACCTCTTCCAGCAGTTGACGGATCATGCTGCCGATCCGCATCACCTTCGCCGGCTGCTCTACCAGGTCGGTCAGCGGTCGTTGGGCACCGTCCTCGGGATTTCCTTCGGAGTCGGCGCCCAGATACTCGACCGTCGCCTCGACCGGCTCAGCTGACTGCTGCTCGGCTGATCCGTCGTTTCGTTGCTCGTCACTCATATGCGCGAGCCTAAGCCCGGTCCACCACCCCGTCGCGGCGGCGGTCAGCTGATGGTGAGCAGCACCTTGCCGACGACCTCACCACTGTCCAGCAACCGGTGCGCCTCGGCGACCTCGTCCAGGTCGATTCGCGCGTGCACGACCGGTCGTACGGTGCCGCTCTCGACCAGCGGCCAGACGTGCTCTTGCACCGCGGCCACGATTGCGGCCTTCTCAGCTGCCGGCCGGGCGCGCAGGGTGGTCGCCAGCACGGCGGCCCGCTTACCAAGCAGGGTCGCGAGGTCGAGCTCGCCCGCAGCACCGCCCTGCAGCCCGATGATGACCAGCCGCCCGGAGGTGGCAAGCACGTCGACATTGCGCTGCAGGTAGGACGCCCCGAGCATGTCCAGCACCACATCGGCGCCTCGCCCATCGGTGGCCCGGCGCACCTCCTCGACGAAGTCCTGCTGCTTGTAGTCGATGAGGATGTCGGCGCCGAGATCAGCACAGCGCTCGAGACGAGCAGGCGACCCTGCCGTCACCGCCACCCGAGCACCGGCTGCCACCGCGAGCTGGATGGCCATGGTGCCGATCCCGCTTGCACCGCCGTGCACCAACAAGACTTCGCCCGGCTGAAGCCCAGCGAGCATGAAGATGTTGGACCAGACCGTGCAGGCAACCTCCGGCAACGCGGCGGCATCGACCAGATCCACCCCGCTCGGCACGGGGAGCAGTTGACCGGCGGGAACGGCAACGAGCTCTGCGTACCCGCCACCGGCAAGCAGCGCACATGCTTGGTCGCCGATCTGCCAACCGTCGATACCGTCGCCGACCTGCTCAACGACTCCGGCGCACTCCAGCCCGATCAACTCCGAGGCGCCCAGGGGCGGTGGATACTGCCCCATGCGCTGCATCACGTCGGCGCGGTTGACGCCGGCAGCACGCACCCGGATAAGCACCTCACCGGGGCCGATCGCCGGGTCGGGCACGTCGGCAGTTGCCAGCACCTCAGGGCCGCCCGGCTCCGGGCAGGTCACAGCACGCATCTCAGTCCTCCTTGTTGTGGTGTTGCTCCGCACTGCTGTGTGGGTGATGTTCGCGAGCTGGCTCTGCGCTGGTACCGTCGTGGGCCGCCAGCAACGCGGGCAACCGGCTCGCCAGCGCCCGCAACTCCTCGACACCCCCGCCGCGGCGCCCCTGGGCCAGCCCCAGCAGGTAGGTGGTCACCGGCGCCGCGGGGCGGACGACCCCATGTGCGGCGTCGCGGGCGACGTCGAGCAGCAGCGCCACGTCGACGTCGCCGTGGTCGATGCCCAACTCATCGCTGACCTGG
>JACCYS010000236.1 GCA_013696365.1 Nocardioidaceae bacterium | reverse complement strand
GTGGTGGGTTCGTTGGTGGTGGGTTCGCTGGTCGTGGGTTCGCTGGTGGGCTCGGGGGGCGGAGCCTGCGTTTCATCCGGCCGGCTCGAGACCGTGATGGTCACCTGATCACCGCTGCCGGCGGATGTCCCGGCGTCTGGGCTTTGCTGCACCACCCGGCCAGCGTTGGCACTCGCGTTCGAATCGAACGTGACGTAAGGAGCGAGGCCTGCTCGCTCGATCACATTCTCGGCCACGCCCTGCCGCTGGCCGACAACGTTCGGGACCTGCGCGGGGCCGGTACTCAACACCAGGGTCACGGTCGAGCCGGGCTCCACCGCCGTGCCCGACTCAGGCGAGGCGTCGATGACCTGATTGCGAGGCTCGGTGCTGGCTGCTCGCTCAGTGTCAGCCTCTAACCCCGCTCGGCGCAGGGTCTCCACGGCCGCGGGTTGAGAGGCGCCAACGAGACCCGTCGGCACGTTCACCGCATCCGGTCCCGCGCTGACCACCATCTCGACCACTGATCCCCTATCTGCCGAGCCGTCGGCTGGCTCCTGGCTGGTGACCCGGCCCGCAGGCTCCTCGCTCGCCTGCTCATCGGTGCTCACCTCTAGTCCGGCATCTCTCAACTCGGCGGTCGCCGAGCCGACCTTCATACCGACTACGTCGGGCACCAACACGCTGTCATTGTTGGCTCCCTGAACCAGCACGTAGCCGACCCCCCCGAGCAACCCAACCAGCAGCAGTCCGAGCAGCAACCAGATCCACGGTCGGCGTCGGCGGGTCAGTTCCTGGGGCTCCTCGTCCGGTCCGGCAAACATCGAGGTGGTTGCCAGCGCCGTCGCACCGCTCAAGTCGTCGCCGGAAGGCACTGCCACGACCGGCGCCTCCACTGCTTGTCCGGCGAGCGCTCGCTCGATGTCGGCGCGCATCTGGGCGGCCGACTGGTACCGCTCGGAGGTCCGCTTGGCCAAGGCCTTGCTGACGATGGCGTCGATGTCTGGCGACACCTCCGCCTCGACGCTGGACGCGAGCACGGGTTCCTCGCGGACGTGCTGGTATGCAACTGACACCGGGCTGTCACCCATGAACGGTGGCCGTCCGGTCAGCAGCTCGAACAGCATGCAGCCGGTGGAGTAGATGTCGCTGCGCGCGTCTACCTGCTCACCGCGGGCTTGCTCGGGCGACAGGTACTGCGCGGTGCCGACGACCGCCGCAGTAGCGGTCATCGTCGATGACGAGTCCGCAATCGCTCGGGCGATCCCGAAGTCCATCACCTTCACCTGGCCCGCCGGCGTGAGCATCACGTTGGCGGGCTTGATGTCACGGTGCACGATGCCCGCTCTGTGCGAATAGTCCAAGGCCGACAGCACGTCGGCGGTGATCTCGAGGGCCCGTTCCGGCAGGATCTTCCGACCCTCACGAACAAGGTCGCGCAGCGTTTCACCCTCGACGAACTCCATCACGATGTAGGGGACATGGCTGCCGTCAGCGTCCACCTCGTCGCCGGTGTCGTACACGGCGACGATCGCAGGGTGGTTGAGGGAGGCTGCCGACTGCGCCTCGCGACGGAATCGTGCCTGGAAGGTGGGATCGCTGGCCAGGTCGTTGCGCAACCGCTTGATCGCCACGGTGCGACCGAGGCGGGAGTCGTGCCCGGAGCGCACGTCTGCCATGCCACCGCGCCCGATCATCGGGCCAACCCGGTAGCGGTCGCCGAGGATCACGTCCCCAGATGTGTCGCCGCCGGCAGAGTTGCCGGCGCCTGGCGGTGGCGAGGTCACGAGTTGTCCCCGCCCTCGTCGCCGTTGCCCTGTCCGGTACCCTCGTCGCCGTTGCCCTGTCCGGTGCCCTGCCCGGTGCTGGGTGCGTCGTCCGGGGTCTTGGGCACCTTGTAAACACCAAGCGTGACGGTGTCTCCGGGGGCGAGGGTTCCGGTCGGCGAGACCGACAACACGGCGTCCTTCACGGTGCCAGGATCGACAGTGTCGGCGACGCTGCTGAGAGCCGAGTCGTTCGCGACCGTCTGCTCATCGAGTTGCTGCTTCTCGACGCTCAGGTCCAGATCCTTCAATGCCTGCTCGACGTCTGTGGACTCCTGCCCCAGATACTGCTCGGCGTCCAGTTCGATCCCCGTCGGCTCCGGGGACGTTGACGACTCGTCGGGGGTGGTGGTCGATGCGGTCGCGCTGGGTTCATCGGCGGGCGGCTCGCTCGTTGGCTCACTGGGCGGCTCGCTCGTTGGCTCGCTGGGCTGCTGGCTGGTTTGCTCGCTGGGCTGCTGGCTGGCTTCGCCGGGGCTCTGCTCGGCGCCATCCTGTGACGGCGTCTCGGTCGCCCCCGCGTCCTGTCCGCCGCCACCGGAGCCGCCGGTCGGGGCCGGGTCGTCCGGTGACAACGCCGCCACCAGAGCCGCGATCGCCAGCGCCAGCAGCAGCACGATGGCCGCCAGCAGTAGCGCGGGTTTGCGCCACCGCGGGGGTGACTTTTCGCCGGCCGGTTCGGGCGGCGGCGTCCGCGACGACGATTGCTGTGTGGGCAAGGCGCTTGTCGCTGGCACGGCCGCGGCCGCCACCGCCGCCGGGGCGCCAGCTGCGCCTGCGCCGACCGGCTGCTCACCGGGACCGTAACGGAGCTGGTCGGCCAACTCGGCCGCGCTGCGCTGCCGGTCCGCGGGGTCCTTCGCCATTGCCTGACCAACGATGTCGCGTAAGCCTTCGGGGACATGCTCGGGCAGCGGTGGTGGCTGGTCACGTACGTGTGCGAGCGCAGTCGCCACCGGGCTGTCGCGGTCGAAGGGCCGGGCTCCGGCAAGGGCCTCGTACAGCACGACGCCGAGGCTGTAGACGTCGCTGGCACCGGTGACGTCCTCGCCGGCGGCCTGTTCAGGTGACAGATAGTGCGGGGTGCCGACCACCATGCCGGTGTCGGTGATCGGCACCGCACCGACAGCCTTCGCGATGCCAAAGTCGGTGACCTTGACCTCCCCGCCGTCGGTGATGAGCAGGTTGCCCGGCTTGATGTCGCGGTGGACGATGCCCTTGTCGTGGGCGGCCTGCAGGGCATCTGCTGCCAGCGCAACGATCCTGGCGGCCTCGGCAGCAGGCAGTGCCCCACCGCGGCCGAGCTGGTCGGACAGCGACTCGCCGCTGACGAGCTCCATCACCAGGAACGGCCGGTGGTCACCGTCGTCAGATCCACCGTCCCCGGTCCCGACGGGGTCGCCGAAGTCAAAGACCCGAGCGATGCCCGGGTGGTCAAGCACAGCTGCATGCCGTGCCTCGGCGAGGAAGCGGGCTCTGAACGTCGTGTCGGCAGACAATTCGGGCTTCAGCAGCTTGACCGCAACCCGGCGGTGCAGCACGGTGTCCTCGCCCTGCCAGACCGCGCCCATCCCACCGACGGCGATCTGGCGGTCCAGGCGGTATCGGTCCCCGACGAGCGGCAGATCAGCGTTCACGAGCCGATCACCGCCTCCATGACCGACTTGGCCACGGGGCCGGCCAGTCCGCCGCCGGAGATCTGGTCGCGTGGGACGTCCGGGTTTTCCACGAACACCGCGACCGCCACCTTCGGGTCGTCGGTCGGCGCAAAGGACACGAACCATGCGTATGGCGGCAGGTCTTCGGTGCGCTCGGCGGTGCCGGTCTTGCCGGCGACCGACACCCCGGGGATGGCCGCATCATCGGCCGTGCCGTCCTCGACCACGGTGACCATCATCTCGGTGAGCTGGGCGGCGACCCCCGAGGAGACTGCCTCGCTGAATTGCTCCGGCTCGGTCCGTTCGATCAACTCAACATCCGGTGACAGCACCTCGTCGACGACGTACGGCTTCATCACGTCACCGTCGTTGGCGATGCCGGCCGCAACCATTGCCATCTGCAGCGGTGTGGCGGCCACGTCACCCTGGCCAATCGCACTGAAGGCGGTAAACGGGCCGTCTGCGTCCTTGGGATAGGTGCTCGGCACCGTGCGGAGGTCGTCGAAGTAGGTGTCGTCGTTAAAGCCGAACGCCTCGGCCTGCTCCAGCAGCGCGTCGTTGCCCAGTTTGAGTCCGATGTCGCCGAACGACACGTTGCACGAGAAGGCCAGGGCGACGGTCAGCGTGATGTCGCCGCTGCCACACGACGTCACGTCGTTGCTCAGGTCCTGCTCGGTCTGCGGCAGGTCGAGCGCCGGCCCGCCGGGCACCTTGGTCTCGGGGTTGTAGTCACCGCTCTCCAGCGCGGCCGCAGCGGTGACGAGCTTGAAGGTCGAGCCGGGTGCCCAGGTGTTGGCTCGGCTGCGGTCGAGCAGCGGCTGGTCGTCGTCGCTGTTGAGCTGCTTGTATGCCTTGGCTGCGGCGTCGAAGTCGTGGTCGGCCAGCCGATTGGGGTTATAGCTCGGCGTCGACACCATGGACAGCACGGCACCGGTGGACGGGTCGAGCGCCAC
>JACCYS010000234.1 GCA_013696365.1 Nocardioidaceae bacterium | reverse complement strand
TCTCGGCCGGCAGGTCGGTCGGGTCGGTCTGCCACTGCTTGGCGGTGTAGCCGCGGATGAACGCCTCATACAGCGGCCGGCCGATCAGCGACACCGCCTTCTCCTCAAGGTTCTTGGCGTCGGCGCTGTCGATCTCACCGGCCTGCTCTGCGACCAGCTCGCGGGCCTGTGTCGGGGTCAGCGCTTTGCCGAAGTACTCGCAGATGGTTGCCAGGTTGATCGGCATCGGGTAGATGCGGCCGCGGAACGTGGTGAAGACCCGGTGGCTGTAGCCGGTGAACGTGGTGAAGCGGTTGACGTAGTCCCAGACCCGTTCGTTCGACGTATGAAAAAGGTGCGCGCCGTACTGGTGCACCTCGATGCCGGTCTCCGGGTCCGGGGCGGAGTAGGCGTTGCCCCCGACGTGGTGCCGGCGGTCGAGCACCAGCACCTTCAGCCCCAGCTCGCGAGCACATCGCTCAGCCACGGTCAGGCCGAACAGGCCGGACCCGACGACGACGAGGTCAGTGTTCACGCAGTACTCCCAGGGTTCGATGAGGTCAGACGCGGCTTGGGGCAGGTGCAGCCTACTGAGAGGCCGTCCCCGAGCCGGTATCGCCGCGGCCGACGGCGCGGTCGGTGTGGCCGAAGCCACGATGGGCGATCAGTCGGCGGTAGGCGGCGCGGCGGAGCCGGGTGGGCACCAGGCGATACCCGCCGCGCACGGCGACGTTGCGCACGAACTGAGTACGGGTGGTGATCCCGAGCTCGCGGAAGCGCCGCTGCAACGCCAACTCGGAGCGCAGCAGCTCACGGCCACCCCGTCGAGCGTACGCGCCGGCACCGACCCGGTAGTAAACCAGCGGCTCGGCAACGTTGGCCGGCTCGGCACCGGTGGCGAGCATCCTGGCGAAGAGCAGATAGTCCTCCATCAGCGGAAGGTCCTGATAGCCGCCTGCTCGTTGCACCGCCTGCCGGCGGTAGACCACCGTGGGGTGGTTGAACGGGTCGCGGAAACGCGCGGCCGAACGGATCCAGTGCGGATCGGTCGGCGGGATGCGCACCTCGACGACGTCGTCGATGGTGTCGGTGAACTCCAGCAGTGCCGAGCCGGCGATGTCTGCGCCGGCCTCGATCAGCGGCAGCTGCACCTCGAACCGTCGCGGGAGGGACACATCGTCGGCGTCCATCCGCGCGATGATGTCGTGGCTGCACGCCGCGATGCCACGGTCGAGAGCCGGCCCCAGGCCGTGGTTGTGTTCCAGCACCACATGCTGAAGCGGCACCTCGCAAGCGGACAGCAGCTCGGTGAGGACTGCTGCCAGCTCTGACTCGACCGGTCCGTCTTGCACCACGACCACCTCGTCGGGGGGCCGGGTCTGCTCCACGATGGTGCTGGTCCAGGCCTGCCGGAAGAAGTCTGGGTCGTCGCCGGCCCATACCGACAGCAACACGCTGAAGGCCTCAGTCACCGAGCACCTCCGCATTGGGTCTCGGGCCGGTGCGCAAGCCGGCTTGAAGGCCGGCGCGAAGACCCCGCCACAGCACCCGGCGTCGGCGCGACGCCGCGAACGTCCCCGCCCAGCGTCGCAGGGTGGATGCGCCGTACAGCAACTTTTCGGCCGGTGACAGCCCGTCGCTGCGGGTGAACAACCAGATCTTGTTGCGCACCTCGTAGAAGAAGCGCTCCCCCGGGTCGACGTCGGTCGAACCAAAGGTCCCGGTGCGGTGCTCGACGACGCTGGCCGGGCAGAGCAGCCCGGTGCGGCCGCGCAGCATGCGGGTGGTGAACTCGAAATCGTCATTCCACAGGAAGTAGTCCGCCACCGGCAGCCCGCGCTCGCCTACCGTGTCGGCGTCGACCAGGATCGACACGAAGGACGCTGAGCGCACTGGCACGCAGCCGACTGCGGCCGCTCGGTGCCGCTCGGCGGCCCGGGCGCCCGGCTTGGGGCGCGGCGTGTTCATCGGATGGTCGCGACCGTCGGTCCACAGCACCCGGCTCGCCACCACCGCCGGCCGCGCATCGGCGCCGGGATAGTCGACGTATGCCCGCACCGAGGCCTGCAGCGCTCCCGGGCCGGGGACCGTGTCGTCGTCCAGCAGCCACAGCAGGTCGGGGTCGTAGGTGTCCAGCGCGTGCGCGATGCCACGGGCGAAACCGCCCGCCCCGCCGCTGTTGGTGTCGGCGACCTGCAGGTCCGCGTCGGGGAACTGCTCGCGCACTGTCGTCGGCGACCCGTCGGTGGAGGCGTTGTCGACCACCACAACCGCTCTCGGGGGCGGGGTCTGGGCATGCACCGCTGCGAGCGACGCGAGCAGCAGCGCACGGCGGTTCCACGTCACCACGACCGCCACGACGTCGCGGGCGCCAGTCATGTCGTCCCTTCGTCCGGCTAGCCGACCTGGCAGGCTACCGCTGCATCCCGGCGAGCGGTCGCTCAACAGGTCGCGCCGAGATCCTTGGACTGGTTGGCAGCCTCCACCGCCTCGTCGGTGCGCGCGTTCTTGGTGCTTGCCGTACCGGCGCGCTTCGAACCGGCGTCGCCTCGGGGCGCGGACTCGCCCTCTGCCTCGTCGATCGCTGCGGCGACCTTGTCCCTGATGAGGGCGTAGTCCGGCTCGCTGGTGTCGATCATCGGCGGCACGAAGGACAGCGTGGTGATCGGCTGGGACTTGGCTTGCAGAGCCAGCGCAACGAACGTGTCCAGCTCTCGGTGCGGGATGTCGGTACTCACCAGCTCGGTGCTTGCCTTAGCGATGTCTTCCACGTGCAGCAACACCTGCTGGGGGCTCAGCTGGTCGAGCATGGCCGCCAGCACGCACTTCTGCCGACCCATCCGCGAGTAGTCATCGTCGTAGGCCCTGCTGCGGGCATACCACAGCGTCTCGTAGCCGTTTAGGTGCCGGGTGCCCGGCTGGATCGTCCCGGTGACGTCACCGCCGATGCCGCCGATGGCGATCGGGGTGCGCACCCGCAGAGTCACGCCTCCGACGGCGTTGACCAGGTCCTGGAAGCCCTGCATGTTGACCATCGAGTAGTAGTGCACCGGCAGGCCGGTGATCTCCTCCACCGCCTGGGTCGTCGCCTCCAGGCCAGGGTCCTTAGCGCCAGGGAACAACTCGGGGTTCTCCACGCCGTAGGTATAGACACCGTTGAAATAGCATTCGTCACAGTCGAAGCCGGCCGGGAACTTGGCCGCCATCCGGCTGTCGGCCGGGAACGGCACGTCCGCGAGGTTGCGTGGCAGACCGAATAGCACGGTCCGCCCGGTCTCGGCATCGATGCTGGCCAGCGTCACCGAGTCTGGGCGCAGCCCCCACCTGGTGGCGCCGGAGTCGCCGCCCAGCAGCAGCACGTTGTAGCGGCCCTCATGTGAATCGGCGGCCCCGGTGGCGCCGAAGACGTCCAACAAGACACCTCGTTGTACCGCGACGACATGAGCACCGAACAGCAGCGGGCCTGCGAGCAGCCCGGTCAGCGCCGCGCTCACGCCTGCCAGCGCCAGGCGGCGCCGCTGCGTCATCGTCGGCGGATCACTCAGCCGCCGGGCGTCCAAGAGCAGCAGAACCCAACCGATCGCCGCCAGCGTCAGGACCGTACGCACAGCCAGCAGAACCACCGGGTTGGTGGCCAACCACAACCCGGCAGCGTTGCTGACCACCGCCAGCAGAGCAAGCGCCCCGAGCAGCAGCAGGGCGCCGATCCAGAGCCTGGTCGCCAGCCGACCGACCCGCCGGCTGCCGCAGATCAACTGCGCAGAGCCGGGAACCACCAGCGTCATGGCCAGCAGCGTGAGCGCCCGGCGAAAGCGGACCTGGTCACTGCTGGAGCGCAACCGGGTCGAGCCGCCACGCGCGGAGGGGGAAGGGTCTCCGAGCACGGTCGAGTATCACCAGCCCCAGCAGCAACAGCTGCCAGCCACGCCGGGCCGGCTCATCGATTGTGCGACCGGACCCCCCTAGGCTCGGACATATGGCTGACCGACCCGACCGCAGATCCGGCCGCGGCGAGGACCAGTACTCGTGGCTGACCGAACGGGAGACGCCGGACCCCGATGCGACCCAGGCCATGCCGAAGGTCCAGCAGTCCCAGCCAGCCCAGACCAGGCCCCAGCAGACCAGACAGCAGCAGCGAGGGCCCCAGCAGACAGAGCAGGGCGGTGGTTCCTTGCCGCCGCCAGCCCTCCCCCCACCAGGGAGGGGCGGTGGCTCAAGTGGCTCCGGTGGGTCCGGCAGCACCGGTCAGCGGGTGCCACGATCGCCGAGCCAGCGTGGCCGTACGGTGCGCCGAGTGCTGCTGGCGGTCGTGCTGGTATGGCTGGCGTTCCTGATCGCGGTGCCGATCTGGGCCTGGTCGCAGATCAACACGGTGGACGCCGAGCCGGGCGGCAACCGACCGGAGGACCAACCGGGCCAGACCTATCTGGTGGTGGGCTCAGACAGCCGCGAGGGGTTGTCGGAGCAGGAGCGCCAAGACTTGTCGACCGGCAGCGTCGAGGGTCAGCGCACCGACACGATCATGCTGCTGCACACCGGCAGTGGTCCCACCCTTTTGCTGTCGCTGCCACGGGACTCCCCGGTGGAGATCCCCGGTAGGGAGCCCAACAAGATCAACGCCGCCTACGCCTATGGCGGGCCCAGCCTGCTGGTGCGCACCGTCGAGCAGAACACCGGCGTCGCGGTGGACGGCTATGTGGAGATCGGGCTGGGCGGATTCGTCAACATCGTGGACGGCGTCGGGGGCGTGGACGTGTGCCCCAAGGAGGCGATCACCGACCCCAAGGCCGGGCTGGAGATCAAGCGCGGCTGCCAAGAGCTCGACGGCACCGAGGCATTGGGCTACGCCCGCACGCGCGCGACGCCCACGGCTGACCTGCAGCGGGTGCAGAACCAGCGCGAGGTGGTCGGCGCCATCGCGGACAAGGCTGTGTCGCCGTGGACCGCGCTCAACCCGTGGCGCTACTTCCGGCTGTCTTCGGCCGGCGCCGAGTCGCTGCGGATCGGCGAGGACGTCGGGCCTATCGACCTGGGCCGCTTCGCCTGGGCGATGGGCCGGGTCACCAGCGGTGGCCTGACCTGCACGGTGCCGTTGGCAAGCACCGACGCCGCCTGGGACCCCGAGCTCGCCCCACAGATGTTCCGGCTTGTCAGCCAGGACCGTACCGAGGAAATCGGTCAGGACCTGTGCCGCTCGAACGGGCTGGGTTGACGTACTGGGCTAAACGCTCACAGCCTGCTCTGCACCCCGGCCAGCAGCTGGCGGGCCATCACGATGCGCTGCACCTGGTTGGTGCCCTCGTAGATCTGGGTGATCTTGGCGTCCCGCATCATTCGCTCTAGCGGGTAGTCGCGGGTGTAGCCGTAGCCGCCGAGCAGCTGGACAGCATCGGTGGTGACCGCCATCGCCACGTCGGAGGCGAAGGCCTTGGCCGCGGCACCGAAGAACGTCAGGTCGGGGGCTACCTGGTCGGAACGGCCGGCCGCTGCGTAGGTGAGCTGGCGGGCCGCCTCCACCTTCATACCCATGTCGGCGAGCATGAACTGCAGACCCTGAAACTCGGCGATCACCTTGCCGAACTGCTTGCGCTCCTGGACGTAGCCGAGCGCGTAGTCCAGGGCGCCTTGGGCGATGCCGACGGCCTGCGCCGCGATCGTCACCCGGGTGTGATCGAGGGTCTGCATCGCCGTGCGGAATCCCGTGCCCGGGTCGCCGACGATCCGGTCGCCGGGCAGGCGCACGGAGTCGAGGTAGACCTCGCGGGTGGGTGAGCCCTTGATGCCAAGCTTCTTTTCCGGGGCACCGAACGACACCCCCTCGTCGGCCTTTTCCACCACGAACGCGGAGATGCCCTTGGTGCCGGCCTCGGGGTCGGTCACGGCGAGGACCGTGTAGTAGTCGGACACACCGGCGTTGGTGATCCAACGCTTGGTCCCCGACAGCACCCAGTCGTCGCCGTCGGCCACCGCACGGGTGCGCATGCTGGCCGCGTCGCTGCCGGACTCGGGCTCGGACAGGCAGTAGGAGAACATCGACTCACCGCGGGCAACCGGTGGCAGATACTGCTGCTGCAACTGCTCGGAGCCGGCCAGCATCAGCGGCAGCGTGCCGAGCTTGTTGACGCCCGGGATCAGCGAGCTGGCCGCGCAGACCCGCGCGACCTCCTCGATCACCAGGCAGGTCGCCAGCGCGTCGGCGCCGGCGCCGCCGTAGGCCTCGGGGATGTGCGGGGCGTGGAAGTCGGCGGCCCGCAGCGCGTCGTAGGCGGCCTGCGGAAAGCTGCCCTGCTCGTCGACGTCGGCGGCGTGCGGGGCGACCTTGTCCTCGCAGACCGCCCGCACCGCCGCGCGGATCGCCTGGTGCTCCTCGGAGAGGCTGAACATCTGGGGGGGCATCGTGTCGGCAGTCATGCCATTCAGGCTATCCCTGTGGGACGCTGCGGTCATGGCTGAGCGGCGTTGCTTCCTGCACATCGGCCTGCACAAGACCGGCACCACGTACGTGCAGCAGCTGATGCGTGCCAACCGGGCCACGCTGCGCGCCCAGGGCGTGCTCTACCCCGGCGGCAAGGACTCTCCGAGCCAGGTCTTCGCGGTGTGGGACTTGCTCGGCCGTCGGCCCCGAGGCAGCGGAAACGACGGGCGTATCACCGGTGCGTGGCAGACGCTGGTCGATGGCGTACGAGCCGGTCAGGACAGCACCGTACTGATCTCGGACGAGCACCTGTCGCTGGCCAGTGCCCGGCAGGTGCGCTCAGCCGTTGCCGCGTTTCCCGAGCACGAGGTGCACGTGCTGGTGACCGTGCGCGACCTGGCGCGGACCGTCGGCTCGGCCTGGCAGGAGGAGATCAAGAACCGCGGGGCCTGGTCGTGGGCAGACTTCGCCGCGGCTGTGCAGGACCCGCAACGGGCCGGCGCGAACCCCGCCCGCGGCTTCTGGGCCCGCCAGGACCTGCCCGCGATCCTCGCCACCTGGGCTCAACATGTGCCGGTGCAGCGGATCCATGTGCTGACGGTCCCCCCGCCCGGCTCACCGCCGGGGGTGCTGGTCGAACGTCTCGCCGACGTTGTCGGCGTCGACCCGGCGACCCTCACCGAGGAGGCCCCGTGGGCCAACGAAACCGTCGGATTGGTCGGCACCGAGCTGATCCGCCGGCTCAACCCGCTGCTGCAGCGGCTGAACCAGCGGCAGTTCGACAAGGTGATGAAGCTGACGATGGTGCGGCTGATGGCCGAACACGTCCCCCTTGTGCGCCTCGGGCTCCCCGCGGCCGATGTGGAATGGGCGCAGGCCGCTGGGGCGCGGATGGTCGCCGACGTACGCGCCGCCGGCTATCCGGTCGTCGGCGACCTGGCCGAGCTGGACAGCGCGTCGACCAGCGGCCGGCTGCCGGACGAGGTCACCGACGGCGAGTTGTTGCAGGCGGCGCTGGCGACGCTCGGCGGGCTGGCCGAGCTGTATGCCACCAGCTGGTGGGCCAACCGGCGCCCGGACTCCGAGGTCGACGCCGGACCGCTGGCACGCGGCGCCAGCGGCGTACGGGCGGCCGGCTTCCGAGCCAAGCGAGCGGCAGCCAATGCCGCGGACCACAACCCGGTCGCTGCCAGGGCACTCGGCGCCTACCTTCGGCGCCGCCGCCGCTGACCTCATCGCTTCCGATTGCGCGGGGTCCGTGGGCGCCAGGCATTAGTCTACGCAAGGTGTCGACTGCGAACGACGTCACGACCGCGCCATCGCCGCCCCGTTGGCCATACGCGGTCGTGCCGGGGCTGCACCTGCTCGCGGCCCTCAGCGGACCGGCCTACTACGTGGCAGCCGTCGCCCCGTACGGGTTCGACATCAACGGATCACCGGACGCCAACATCGGTGCCGGGCTTGCCATCGGGTGGACGGCGCTGTGGGGGCTGCCGTGGAGCATCTGGCCGTGGCGGGCCGAGAACATCGACTCGCCGGAGCCGGTCTTTGCTGCGTGTGCGCTGCTCAACGTTGCCCTCGTCGCGGCTGCGGCCTGGTGGCTGTACCGCAGCAGTGTGCGCCGCGGGACCCGGTCCGGCACCGTCGCGTCCCCGCGGGCCCGGCACTACGCGGTCGTGCCAGTCGTCTTGCTCGTGTCTGTGCTGGCCGGGCCTGCCGCCATCCTGCTGAGCCTCGCCTGGTCCGTGACCTTGGCACCCGGCTTGGGGCTCGTCCTCATCTTCGGGGACCTGTGGGCGATGCTGCTGGGCCTGCCGTGGAGCCTGTTCACCAAGGGCCTCCTCGTCCCGTTCGGCTCGATCGTGGCAGCGCTGGTGAACGTGGCGCTGATCTCGCTAGGTTTCCAGGCCGCCTACCGCCGCAAGCAACGTCAGGCGCAGCAGCGTCCCGTCAGTTCCGCGTGACCAGCCCCTTGGCGTACACCGTGACCTTGCGGTCGGCGCCGGACCCGCTGAGCCGGATCCGGCGGTAGGCGGTGTTGTTGGTGGTGTCCGGCTCTTCCAGGTTGGCCTTGGGGTTGGCGGTCACCTCGATGACGTACTTGCCGTTGGGCACATCGTCGACGCGGAACGCCTGGCCGGGGCGGGATTGCTGGTAGGTGTCCCCGGAGCCCACTGGCAGGGCCTCACGCACGGCCAGCGCCCCGAAGTCGCCGCACGCGCTGTGCAGGTCGGTGTTCCACGGCCGGTACTCCGCCCCCGGCAGCGTCAGGTCGATCGCATCGGTGGCGACGAGGCAGAACGCCTGCTTCTTGCTGCGCACGACCGCGTTCAGGTCGGCGTCCAACAGCCGGTAGCGGGCGAAGTCGGTGAAGTGCCAGTGGGTGTGGCCGTCTCGGTCGTCCCACTCCATGGTGCCGACCTGGGCCGAGCCGGCGGGGGTGCCGTCGGCGGTGTAGAAGTACTGGTAGGCGTCCATCAGGGCCTCGCCGCGCCGGCGGAACCCATCCACCACCAGCGGCGACGGGCCGGCGTTCCATACGTTGGCCGCGAACCGCAGGTACTTGCCGTTGCGGGACAGGTTGATCCCCCAAGCCGGCAGGGACCGCAGGTCGGGCAGGTGGTCGCCGGCCGGCACCGCGTCGTGGCCGCTGGGCTCCTGGGCACGGGGGGTGAGCTCGCGGTCGTGCGTGCGGTCGCCGTGCCGGCCCTCCGCACGGCACCACGGCCCGCAGTTGTCGCGGCCACTGACGACCCGTACGCGGATGGTGCGCACCGCGTCGGCATCGTCGATGCCGACGATGTTGCGCCACTGCCTGGTGACGGCGACCGTGACGTCGTACCGCCCGAGTGGCACCCCATGCAGGCTGCGCCCGGGTGGCACCGAGACGCCCCAGCCCGCCTCGACCCCTTGGACCTCCCCGAGCATGAACGGGTTGACCTGGCAGCCTGGCGGGAAGCCGGACGTGGCCGGAGCGTCCGGGCGGGTGCGGACCGACGAGCGGTTGAGGCACATCCTGCTTGTCGCGTCGTGAACCTCCGCCCCGTCGCGGTCGGTCACCCGCAGCCGCAGGAAGTCCGTGAGCCCACCGAAGCCACCCATGCCTGGCACCTCGGTCCCGTTGACGCGGGTCACCGGCTCGGTGCGATAGCTGGGCGCCCGCGTCGTGATGGCCTCGAAAGAGTCGTCACCGGCGACCAAGTAGGCGCCGAGATCGACGTAGATGTACCGCCCGTACTTGTAGGCAGTGACGCGGTCGGCCACCGAGGTGAGGGCCAGCACCGGGCGTGCGTCGTCCGCGGCGGGCGCGGCTGAGGGCGAGGCTGCCGTGGCGACCGACCCGCCGGTCAGGCTCGCAGCCAGCCCAAGGGCGGCCGTCGTGGCCGGCAGCATCCGTGCCCGCGTGTTGGTGCGCTTCGCTACCCAGCCCATGGCCCCGCTCCCTGGCACCCCGGTGGTGGGCACGGCATCGCGCACGCGCCTCACTCACAAGGACGCACGAGGCCGGGTTTGGGTTGCTTTTTCGGGGAACCGCATTCAAGGTGCCATGGCGTTGTTGGCCAACGGCCCCGCCCACCCGGAGCCCGCGCCCTTCGCGGACGTCCCGGCCTCCACGTCAGAGTCGGGGACTGCGGCATCATCTACACCGTGACGAGGGCTTCGTGCTGCGATGGAGGTCGACGCGATCAGTCGTCGGCCGTGTGCTGCTGCAATTGGATGTGACGTTCGCCGGTGAGCGCGGCGGCGCAGGCGGCTAGGTCGGTGAGCAACCGTTGTTGAGCGCTCGGCGTCAGGGGCGCGAGCATCTGTTTCTCGATGCTGTGGACCGCGAGGCTGGCCGCACGTAGTTGCACGCGGCCGGCGTCGGTGAGTTCCGTGGGCAGGGCTTTGCCGTGGCCGGCGACTGCGGTGCGGGTGAGCAGGCCGCGCTGCTGCAGGCCCTGGAGCACGAGGTTCATGGACTGTCGGGTGACGAACGTGGCCCTGGCCAACTCCGAGCCGGACAGTCCAGGCCGCTGATCGAGCACTTCGAGGCACGCGTACTGCGGAACCGTCAGTTCCAGCGGACGCAGCACAGCGTCCATGGCCGAGCGCAGCGCGATGGTGGCCTGTTTGAGCACGTATCCCACTGACTCGTCCACCGGGCCGACGACATCCCCTTGACTCATGTCAATATTCTGACACACTGGTTATGTCAGTGTCCTGACATAGAAAGGAGCTCATCGTGACCGCGACCGGACCGACCTTCATCGCTTTGCAGGTGCGCGACCTCGAACGCGCGGCCACGTTCTACGAGACCCGCCTGGGCCTTCAGCGGACCCTCGCCGCTCCGCCCGGCGCGGTGGTGTTCGACACCAAACCGGCCTCGTTCGCAGTTCGGGAAACCTTGCCGGGCGTCGACCTCGACGCGGCCCGCCCAAACCCCGGGGTCGGGGTCGCACTGTGGCTGCACGCCGACGACGCCCAAGCCCTGCACGACAGCCTGGCCGCCGACGGTGTCCCCGTCACCGCGGCCCCGTTCGACTCCCCGTTCGGGCGGACCTTCACCTTCACCGACCCCGACGGCTACGCCATCACCATCCACGACCAGGCCTGATGCGCCCACGAGTTCGCGATCAGGAGGCACGGCGATGAGACGACTCACGGTCGAGGCGGAAGTGCTCGGCCCCTGGTCCCTGACGACGAGCCGAACCTTCTGGGAAGGCTTCAGCCCTTCTGCGTTGAACGACCAGCAAGCCGGAGACGGGGTCCGCACCTCGTTCCGGGTGGAGGCCGACTGGTCATGGGCCGAGGTGGAGGTCACGCAGCGCGACCAGGTCGCAACCATCAGCCTGGCCGGCGGCGGCAAGCTCGAGGCCGCTGCTGACCAGGTCCGCCGGTTCCTCTCGCTGGACGTCGACGCGGATGGTTGGCCGGACGTCGCTGGCCGCGATCCGGTGATTGCCGACGCGCAAGCGCAGCTGCCCGGGTTGCGTCCGTGTGGCTTCTACTCACCGTACGAGGCTGCGGTCTGGTCGGTGCTGTCCCAGCGCATCCGTATCGTGCAGGCGGCCCGGCTCCGGGTCGACCTCGTCAACCGTCACGGCGACGACGGAGCCTTCCTGGACCCACGAGTTCTGCGCACCCTGGACCTCGATCTGCCGGGCCGCAAGACCGAGTACCTGCACGCCGTCGCCGACGCCGCCCTCGACGGGCGCCTGGACGGCAACGCACTGCGGGCCGTCGACCCCGACGACGCCGTCCGATCGGTCCAGCAGATCAAGGGACTCGGGCCATTCGCGGCTGAGCTGGTGGTGCTGCGCGGTGCCAGCGCTCCCGACGGCCTGCCACGCCACGACCAGCGACTCGAGGCCGAGATCGTCGAGCGTTACGGCCGGACTGCCGATGAGGTGTCCGAGGTTTGGCGCCCCTACCGAACCTGGGCGGCAGTCCACCTGCGCGCGCTGCGTGAGCAACGGACACACGAGATCGGAGACTCGAACGGCCACTGATTTCGCCGGATCGGCCACCTCGAAGTCTCGGCCCAAGGCAGCTCGTCGATCGCCGTCACACCGACCGCGGAGGCGGCGGCATCCACGTCATCGACGTTCAGGTGCACGAGGGTCCCGTGGCGGGCGTCGCCGGTGTGCCGGGTTGTGTTGCGTCGGCTGAGGCACGGCGCCTAGCGTCCCAGGATGACTGCGCACGTCGACTCGCTCTGCCTCGACGCGAATGATCCGCTCCGCCTGGCACGCTTCTGGGCTGGCGTCCTGGCCTGGGAGATGGCCGACGATCCCGGTGACGGCATAGCGCTCGTGCCCAGCGACGACACCGGGTTCCGGATCCGGTTTCTTCCGACCCGAGAGCCGAAGAACGGCCCGAACCAGATGCACTTCGACCTGACCAGCACGTCCTTGGACGACCAGCGGCAGACGGTGGCCAGGGCGCTCAGCCTCGAGGCCCGGCACCTCGACATCGGTCAGCGCCCGGAGGAGGGTCATGTGGTGCTCGCCGACCCCGAAGACAACGAGTTCTGTGTCATCGAGCCGGGCAACGACTTCCTCGCCGACTGCGGATTCATCGGTGCGCTCTCGTGCGACGGTTCGCAGGCGGTGGGGTATTTCTGGAGCAAAGCGCTGGGCTGGCCGCTGGTCTGGGACCAGGACCACGAGACCGCGATTCGCTCGCCGCGCGGCGGCCCCAAGGTCACGTGGGGCGGTCCGCCAATGCGACCGAAGACCGGGAAGAACCGGCTGCATTTCGACCTCGCTGCACTCGGCCACGGCGACCAGCAGGCGGACGTCGATCGTCTCGTCTTCCTCGGAGCGACGCGTATCGATATCGGCCAGGGCGAGGTCGGCTGGGTGGTCATGGCCGACCCCGATGGCAATGAGTTCTGTGTGTCACCGGCCTGACATCGTTTGCCGCGGTCGAGCCCCTACCGCTCTCACTCCACCGCCGAGTTGCAAAAATGCACGGTGCGAGAATTGCGGTTCGCGACGTACGGCGGCCCAGACGTGCTCGAGTGGGGCGACGCCCCCGACCCGCATGCGGGGCCGGGTCAGGTACGGATCGCAGTGCGCGCGGCCAGCGTGAACCCGATCGATTGGAAGGTCCTGAGCGGGGCCATGGCTGGTGGCCAGCCGATGTCCGGCACGGGTTACCTCGGGTACGACGCGGCCGGAGAGCGCGCCACCGAGGCGTACCGGATCAGCATGGACGGCCACGGCCACGGCCACGTCCGCGGGAAGCTGGTCCTGGTCGGTTGACGTAGCGCTCGAGCTGCCCGCTCCTCAGCGGCGCCGGGACGCACCGGGGCGCAACCGCACCCTGACGGTGTCGCCCTCCGCCAGCCCTTCGGCCCGGCGCACCGCGTTTTTCAGCGGCACGACGTACAGCCCATCCTTGGGATCAGCGACGTCTCCCACTCGGTGTCGCCGATCCACACCCGCACCGGGATCATCCCCCCACCCGCAGGTCACGGCCGAGGACACCTCGCGCAGGTCGAGGCTCTCTTCGTCCGACACCGTGACGCAGTAGTACGGCGACGTCCCCGCCAGTGCCAGACGTCGCCGGTGAACTCCAGTCCGTCCCGGCAGGCTCTCCGCTCACGCCGGATCGACGCCGAACGGATCAACCCGACCGGATCAACAACCCGGCTCACGATCCAGGCGTGCTTGCCGTCCTGGCGGCCGCGGGTGAACCCGTACTGCTCGAACAGCTCGACGGTGGCGCTGAACAGGAATCGGCCTTGTGCCTCGCGGCCGGCGGTGACCTCGGGGATGGCCTCGACGAGGCCCCCCCCGGCATCGGCGATCAGATCGAGCGCCGCCTCGAGCGCCATCCTGGCGATGCCCCGGCCGCGATGCCTCCTGTCCACGTAGATGCAGGTGATCCGCCAGTCCGGACGCGGCGGCGGGTCCTTGTCGTACGCACGCATGTGCTTGATCCCCACAAGCTCCTCGGGGCTGCCGTACTGGCACCACCCCTGGGCGGCCCCGTCCTCGTCAAGGACGAGCGCGGCGTGCGCGCGACCGGTGTGGACCCGGTCCTCCTTGACCGCGCGGTGGTCGATCCCCCGCTGCCCGCACTCCGGGTGGTAGCCGATGCACCAGCACCCACCGTAGATCCCGTTGTTGCGCTCGACCAGCTCCGCGAACGCCTCCCACGTGCAGGCGTCGAGGGATCGGGTCTCGTACGGCATCGTCATGTCCTCTCGAGCGCGCCGGCTCCATCGTCGCTGTTCGCGAACTCGACCCGCACGACTGCTCGCCGCTTGGTGGGTCGGCTCACCTCGACGAACCCGGCGTCGATGAACGGGGACAGGAGCCCGCAGTGGAGCTCGTCGGCGGTGGCGTGCGAGGTGGTCATCGGGTAGGCCTCGACGGCTCGGGCGCCGCCGCTTCGCGCGAGGCCGACGGCAGCGTGGATGAGCGTCCGGCCGATGCCCCGGCGGCGAAACCCGACCCGGACGAGCAGACAGGTGATCGCCCACACGGTGCTGTCCTGCTTGTCCACGTCTCGGCCGGACCACGGCACTCGTTGGTTGCGCAACAGGCCTTGGTAGTTGCATCTGGGCTCGACGGCGCACCAGCCGACCGGGTCACCGTCCAAGGAGGCGACCAGCCCGCTCGTCTCGAGGCTGCCTTGTTCCCCACCAGAGGTCTGGACTCGGAGTCGGTCTGCCCGCTCCTCGACCGGCATTGACCCGAACGACTCACGCGGGGCCAGCTTGTAGCGCTGGCACTGGCACCGTGCGGCCGAGCCACGGGTGCCGAAGATCGCCTGCAGGTCGTCGAAGCTAGCTTCGTGGGCGGGAACCACGGTGAGCGACCCTGCCGCCGAGCGAGGCGCCACGTCAGGTCCCTCCGGCCGCAACCGCGAGGACTCGGGCGAGCTCGGCCGGCTGGCTGAACATCGGCCAGTGGCCGGAGTCGATGTCCAGGTAGTCGACGTGCTTGGCCTTGGTCAGCTCGGGCGCGTCCCCAG
>JACCYS010000198.1 GCA_013696365.1 Nocardioidaceae bacterium | reverse complement strand
GACCACTCGTGGAACAACTACCACTGGGCCCGCACGAGCAACCCGTTCACGGTCAAGCTGGGTGACAACGTGGACAGCAAGTGGGACAGCTACCTGCGGACAACGTCGGCGGACTGGACTAAGTCCGCGGTGGTGGACACGCCGGTCACCGCGGGCGGCGCCAAGCCCCGTCAGTGCCGGGGCTCCAGCGGCCGGGTCGAGGTCTGCAACGCCGCCTACGGCAGCACCGGCTGGCTGGGTATCGCCTCGATCAGCATCACCAGCGGCTCGCACATCACCCAGGGCACGGTGAAGCTCAACGACACCTACTTCAACACTGCCAAGTACAACACCCCCGCCTGGCGCAACGTCGTGAGCTGCCAGGAGGTCGGCCACACCCTGGGTCTGGACCACCAGGACGAGAACTTCGACAATGCCGACCTGGGCACCTGCATGGACTACAGCAACAACCCGGTGCCCAACCAGCACCCCAACGCGCACGACTACACCATGCTCGAGAAGATCTACGCCCACCTCGACGCCACGACGACCGTCAGCGCAACCGCACCCACCAAGGGTGGCGGCAAGCCGGGCAACACTCCCGACAGCTGGGGCAAGCTCGTCAGCGGGTCACGCGCAGCCGGGCAGTCGACGTACGTGCGCAACCTGGGCAGCGGCAACAAGGTCGTCACCTTCGTGACCTGGGCCTGAGCTCGTCCCCGCGCAGGGCTGGGGCGCCCGCCTCAGTCCTTGCGCCGGGTGATCTCCTCGGTCGCCTGCGGCAGCA
Source organism: Nocardioidaceae bacterium (assembly GCA_013696365.1). Taxonomy (GTDB): domain Bacteria; phylum Actinomycetota; class Actinomycetes; order Propionibacteriales; family Nocardioidaceae; genus JACCVL01. The sequence goes on along the minus strand of JACCYS010000198.1, from coordinate 4,941 downwards.
CCTGCTTGAGGTCGCCGACGACGCCGAAGTCGACCAACTCGAAGATCGGCGCCTCGGCGTCCTTGTTGACCGCGACGATGGTCTTGGCGGTCTGCATGCCGGCCCGGTGCTGGATCGCGCCGGAGATGCCATTGGCGACGTACAGCTGGGGCGAGACGGTCTTGCCGGTCTGGCCGACCTGGTAGGAGTGTGGGTACCAGCCCGAGTCGACGGCAGCCCTGGAGGCGCCGACCGCGGCACCGAGGGCATCAGCAAGGGCCTCGACATCGGAGAAGTCACCGCCGGTGCCCCGCCCACCCGAGACCACGATCGCTGCCTCGGTCAGCTCCGGTCGGCCCGACTTCGTGCGCGGTTCGCGCTTGACCACCTGGGCCGTCTTGGCGCCCTCGGACACCACCACGTCGACGGTCTCCTCAACGGCGGCACCAGCTGTTTGCTCGGGGGTGGCCGAATTGGGCTTGACGATCACGATGGGGGTGCCACGAGTGACCGATGCCTGCACGGTGAAGCCGCCGGCGAAGACCGACTGGGTGGTGAGCGGCGACCCGTCCGGCCCGGGCTGCACGTCGACGGCGTCGGTGATCAAGCCCGACTCGGTCTTCACCGCCAACCGGGCCGCGACCTCGCGCGCCTCGGGTGTCGACGGCACCAGCACTGCCGCCGGAGATGCGCTCGCCATCAGCTGGGCCAAGGCCTCCGCCTGCGGCACCACCAGGTAGTCGGTCAACTCGTCGCTGTCGAGGATGTAGATCTTGTCCGCGCCGTACGCCGCGAGCGTCTCCCGGGCAGAGTCGATACCCGCCCCAACGAACACTGCCGACGGCTCGCCGAGCCGGCGGGCAATCGTCAGCAACTCGGTGGTGGTCTTGCGAACGGCCCCGTCGACGTGGTCGACAAGGACGAGAATCTCGCTCATCGCTGCGGATCTTCCTCTCAGATCAACTTTTGGCCGGCAAGGTACTCGACCAACTGCCGACCGCCGTCGCCGTCGTCGGTCACCACCTCGCCGTGACTGCGCGGTGGCCTGGCGGCGACCTCCTGGACGCTCGTCCAGGCGGCGGCCAGACCCACCTCCGACGGGTCGACCCCCAGGTCAGCGAGCGACCACGTCTCGACCGTCTTCTTCTTGGCGGCCATGATGCCTTTGAACGACGGATAGCGAGGCTCGTTGATCTGGTCGGTGACACTCAGCACGAGGGGCATCGTTGCCTCGACTGTTTCGGTGGCCACATCCCCGTCGCGGCGGGCGGTGACCTTCGTACCGTCGATGGTGACCTCGGCGGCGAACGTCACCTGCGGCAGGCCGAGCCGTTCGGCGAGCATCGCCGGCACCACGCCCATCGCGCCGTCGGTCGAGGCCATTCCGCACAGCACGATGTCGACGGGGGTGTCGCTGCCGATCTTTTCCACTGCCTTGGCGAGAACCAGCGAGGTGCCGAAGGCATCCGACCCGTGCACGGCATCGTCGACGACGTGCACCGCCGCGTGCGCTCCCATCTGGAGTGACTTACGCGCAGCGTCGAGCGCCTGCTCAGGGCCAACGGTCAGCACCACCACTTCACCATCACCATCACCAGCAGCGGCGATCGTGAGCGCCTCCTCGACGGCGTACTCGTCCAACTCGGACAGCAGCCCGTCGACACCGGCCCGGTCGACAGTGTGATCCGCGGCGTCGAAGGAACGTTTTGCGGTGGCGTCGGGGACGTGTTTGACGCAGACAACGATCTTCATGTCCGCAGGCTACCCGCCGGTAATCCCGCTGCAGGGCGGCAGGGTCATCGGCCGCTGAAGCTGGCTTTGCCGGGTCCGTTCTGGACGAACGACGCCATTCCGGCGGCCCGGTCGTCGGTGCTGAAAAGGCCGGTGAACTGCAGCCGCTCGATCTCCAGTCCGGTGCTGAGGTCGGCGTCCAGACCGTGATCGATGGCCTCCTTCGCTGCCCGAAGAGCAAGGGCGGGGCCGTCGGCGAACTGGCTGGCCCAGGCGTGCGCGGTGTCGTATACGTCGTCGGCGGGCACCACGGCATCGGCCAAGCCGAGGCTCAGGGCCTCGTCGGCGTCGACGAAGCGGCCAGTAAAGATGATGTCTTTGGCCCGACTCGGCCCGACCAGGCGAGCCAGCCGCTGGGTGCCGCCGGCGCCGGGGATGATGCCGAGCAAGATCTCGGGCTGACCGACCTTGGCGTCCTCGGCGAGCACCCTGGTGTCGGCGCACAGCGCAAGCTCAAGTCCCCCACCGAGGGCATACCCGGTGATCGCCGCGACGACCGGCTTGGGGATCTGCGCCACCGCCGTGAACGACTCCTGCAGCGCGCCGGAGTGCGCGACCATGTCGGCGTAGGACATGGCATTCATCTCCTTGATGTCCGCACCGGCCGCGAACGCCCGTTCGCCGCCGTAGAGAACGACCGCCCGCACGTCGTCGCGCTCGGCGGCCTCCAGTGCGGCGGCGCGGATCTCTGCCTGCATGGCGCTATCCAGCGCGTTCATCTTCGGCCGGTCGAGGCGCAGAGTCGCCACCGCGTCGGCCACCTCGAGACGTACAAACTCGCCCATCGCTGGCTCCTGTCCATGTGGCTGTCCGGCGGCGGCGAGCGTAGTCGGCCACACTATGACCCTGTGCGCCCGCCCTCGTCGTCCCCCGCCGCCGTCCGTCGGCTCACCACGCCGGACCCGCTGCCGATCATCGGTGCCGGTCGACACGAGCAGCTGGGGGCAACCGTGCACGGCGACTCGACAACGTTTGCGGTCTGGGCGCCGGATGCCACCCGGGTGCAGGTGTGCCTGTTCGATGGATCAGGTCGGCAGGAGGACAGGCTGGCGCTGACCGAGCGCACGCAGGGTGTCTGGCACGGACAGATCCCCGGTGTCACCGCAGGCTGGCAGTACGGCCTGCGGGCGGACGGCCCGGACGCACCGGCCGCCGGATGCCGGTTCAACGCCCGCCGACTGCTGGTGGACCCATACGCGAGAGCGGTCGCCAACGTCGACAGCCACTATCGCTCGGTCGTCATCGACGGCCGCTTCGACTGGGGTGACGACGTGCATCCCCGTACCCCGTGGCACGACAGCGTCATCTATGAGGCCCACCTGCGCGGGTTGACGATCCGTCACCCACAGGTGCCTGAGCACCTGCGGGGCACCTACGCCGGGTTGGCGCACCCGGCGATCATCGACGAACTCGTGCGCCTCGGAGTGACCGCGGTCGAGTTGCTGCCGGTGCAACAGTTCTTCACCGAGCCAGCTGTCGGCAAGCGCGGTCTGACCAACTATTGGGGTTACAACACCTTGGCGTTCTGCGCGCCGCACGGTGCATACGCGGCCACCGGCGACACCGGCGGCCAGGTCGCTGAGTTCAAGGCGATGGTCAAGGAGCTGCACGAGGCCGGCATTGAGGTGCTGCTCGACGTCGTCTACAACCACACCGCCGAGGGCGGGGCGGGCGGGCCGACGCTGTCGCTGCGCGGGCTGGCCGACGGTGCCTACTACCGGCAGGACGAGGCCGGCCGGTACGAGGACGCGACCGGGTGCGGCAACACGCTGGCTGTCGCGCACCCGATGGCGCTGCGGCTGGTGATGGACTCGCTGCGGTACTGGGTGAGCGAGATGCATGTGGACGGGTTCCGGTTCGACCTGGCCTCGGCGCTGCTGCGCACCAAGCGTGGAGTTGATCTGGACGCCCCGCTGTTGACCGCGCTCGCGCAGGATCCGGTGTTGCGCGACGTCAAACTGATCGCCGAGCCGTGGGACGCCACCGCTGAGGGGTACCTGGTTGGTCAATTCCCCTCACCATGGTCAGAGTGGAACGACCGCTTCCGCGACACCGTGCGTGACTTCTGGCGGGCCCGCTCCGGTGGTGTGCGCGACCTGGCCTACCGGTTGTCGGGCTCCAGCGACCTGTACGCCGACGACGGCCGGCTGCCGTCCAACTCGATCAACTTCGTCACCGCGCACGACGGCTTCACGTTGCGCGACCTGGTCAGCTATGACCACAAGCACAACGAGGACAATCGCGAGCGCAACCGAGATGGCCATGGGGACAACCGGTCGTGGAACTGTGGTGTCGAGGGTGCGGCCGACGACCCCGCCGTGGTGGCGCTGCGTCAGCGGCAGGCGGCCAACCTGCTGGCCACGCTGCTGCTGTCGACGGGGGTGCCGATGCTCACCGCCGGCGACGAGCGGGGGCGTACCCAGCGCGGCAACAACAACGCCTATTGTCACGACTCCGAGCTGACCTGGGTCGACTGGGCCGAGGACCCACGCTGGGCACATCTGACGACATTGACGGTCGACCTGCTGGCGCTGCGCCGCCGGCACCCGGTGCTGCGCGCCCGGCACTACTTCGTCGGTCACCCGGTGGGTGACGGGCGCCGCAAAGACCTGGCCTGGCTGCATCCAGCGGGCCGCGAGATGACCCATACGGACTGGTTCGACACGGGGCTGCACACCATCGGCATGCTGCTCAACGGAGAACCGCACGGCGACCGCTCGTTCGTGCTGTGGCTGCATTCGTCGCACGAACCGGTCACCCTGGTGCCGCCCGGCGATCCGTGGCCGGACCACTGGGAGGTTGTGGTGGACACCAGCGGGGCGTCGTCGGGCAGCCACGTCGCCAGGGAGCACAAACTGCAGGTGCCGGGCCGGAGCCTGCTGCTGATGCGGTCGATGTAGTGGCGATGGGGATTGCCCCGCAGTAGCCGCCGCACGACACCCACCGGCACGAACTTCCGACGTTACGACACTCCCCTCGCTCACCACGTCGGAAGATCACCAGGACGGCGTCTTCACCAGTGCCACGCGTTGCGCGCGGCTGCAGCGCGGCGAGGACCGCCGCCACGACGGCACTGGCCAAGGCGACGCGCCGATGTGATCGCGACACCGCGGCCAGCCCGAGCATGCTCGCCCCATGCACGGCGTCGACGCTTCGCACGACCGGCCCCAG
>JACCYS010000195.1 GCA_013696365.1 Nocardioidaceae bacterium | reverse complement strand
GGCGCCGAGCGGTTCGCCGAAGTGGTGGCGGCCGTCGACCGCAACGACTCGCTCTACCGCCAACTCCCGCTGACCGACATGCCCTTGCTCGACGAGCTGGCGCCGTACTACTTCGACTGGCTTGCCCACCCCACCTACGACGACTACTGGAGGGCCACAGCACCGGGAGAGTCGTACGAGCAGATCGTGGCGCCAGCGCTCAACATGGGTGGCTGGTACGACCTGTTCCTCAAGGGCACGATCGCCAACTACGTCGGCATGCGGGAGCGCGGTGGCAGCGAGCAGGCCCGCAGTATGCAGCGCCTCGTGATCGGGCCGTGGGCGCACGGGCCGGTCGCCGGCTGGTTCCCCGAGCGTTCGTACGGGCTGATGTCCGGCAGCGACGCCGCCGACCTCACCGGCATGCAGCTGCGCTGGTTCGACCGGCTGCTCAAGGGCGAGGACGCCAGCGCGACCGACAAGCCGGTGCGACTGTTCGTGATGGGCGCCGACGAGTGGCGCGACGAGGACGACTGGCCGCTGCCCGACACCGACTACGTCGACTACTTCTTGCACAGCGGGGGCCGCGCCATCACCGCGAACGGTGACGGCCGGCTGCGCACCACCGCCTCCGACGATGTCCCCGAGGACGTGTTCCTGTACGACCCGCGCGACCCTGTGCCCACCGTCGGCGGGCCGACGTTCCTGCCGGGGCTGTTCATTGGCGCCAACGCCGGCCCGCGTGACCAGCGCGAGGTCGAGCAGCGGCACGATGTCCTCTGCTTCACCTCCGAGCCACTCGCCGAGCCGCTGACCGTGATCGGACCGGTCAAGCTGGTGCTCTTCGCCTCGTCGTCGGCGCCGGACACCGACTTCACCGCCAAGCTGGTCGACGTCGCACCCGACGGGCTGGCCGAGGCACTCACCGACGGCATCCTGCGGGCCCGCTACCGCAACTCGCTGTCCGAGCCGTCCGCACTCGAGCCGGGACGCGTGTACGAGCTGCGCATCGACCTGGTGGCCACCGCCAACGTGTTCGCCACCGGGCATCGCATCCGGCTCGACGTGTCCAGCAGCAACTTCCCACGGTTCAACCGCAACACCAACACCGGTGGCACGATCGCCGACGACGGGCCGGCCGACCTGCAGCAGGCCGTCAACCGGGTGCACCACACCACCGCACACCCATCCCGACTGGTGCTGCCGGTGATCCGGCGCTGAACTCACCGCCCAACTGACCCAGCAGAGCCAGAGCTTCGTCAGAAAGACCACCCGTCGCGCAGTGCGGTGGCCAGCGTCGGCGCCAACGGCAGCCGAGGGATCAGCGTCGCCTGGAAGGCGTGGTAGATGTCCGGCTTGCCCTTCCAGACCAGCTCGCTCGGCCCGTTCGTCGGCGACAGCTCGTGTCGCCACGAGCCGCGATCACGGTCGATGAAGTGCTCGTCGACGTGCCCCCAGAAGGTCTCATACCAGTCTGCGTACGTCGCCGCGCCAGTCGCTGCGTACAGCGCTGCCGCGGTCGCGGTGGCCTCAGCGGCGACCCAATGCATCCGCTCGCGCACCACCGGGGCGCCGTGCCAGTCCACGGTGTAGATGAACCCGTCGTGACCGTCGACCGCCCACCCCTGCCCGACCGCGGCCGCAAAGAGTGCCTGTGCGTCGTCGAGCATCCAGCCGGGGGCGTCCGCGCCGAGGGCCGCCCGCAGGTGCAGGGTAAGCCGTGCCCATTCCAGCCAGTGCCCGACCGTGGCTCCATACGGTCGGAACGGGTGTGCCGGCTCGTGCACGTTGTAGTCCAGCACCGGGGTCCAGGTCTCGTCGAGATGCTCCGGGATCCGCCAGTCGTGGTCGACCGCCAGGCCGTGCACGACGCGGGTGACGATGCGCTGCGCCCGGGCCCGCAGGCTCGGGTCGGCGAGCACGTCGGCAGCTGACAGCAACGCCTCGACGCCGTGCATGCTGGCGTTGACGCCGCGGTAGCCGTCCAGCACGGTGAAGTCACGGTTCCACTGCTCGACGAGCATCCCGTGCTCGTCGTCCCAGAAGCGGCCGAGCAACACCTCGAGGGCCTCGTCCAGCAGACGGCGGGCACCTGGTCGTCCGGCCGCCGTGGCGCTGGCGGCGGCTATCAGCACGAAGGCATGTTCGTAGGCCGTCTTGGCTGTCGAGGTCGGCCCGTCCGCCCCGACCCCGGCGAACCAGCCGCCATGCTCATCGTCATGGAAGCAACCGCTCAACGCGGCAACGCCGTGATCGGCGTGCGCGCCTGCGTACGGCCGACCCAGCAGGTGTGCCAGCGAGTAGACGTGGGTCATCCGGCAGCTGATCCACAGCTCGACGGGCTTCTCGGTCCGCGGTTCACCGGCACCGTCGAGCCAGTCGAAGCCGCCGGCCGGGTGCAGTGCGGCGCGGCCGAACTCGAGCAGCCGGTCACCCTCGGCCTCGAGCCAGACTGCGTGTTCTGGTGCGAGCAGGGCGTGGCGCATGGTGCACAACGGTGGACCGTCGGGGCTGCCGGTGTCCACCCGACGGCTGGCGGCCAGCAGCCGATCGGCTCGCTACAGCTAGGACACCTCGCGGATCCTGATGTACGTCGACTTCAGCCCGAGCCGGGTGCGAAACGTGTCGCCGGTGACCCGCACCGACCGGTCCGTGCCCACCAGCCGCAGCTTGGTCACCCGCCCGCCCCACGCGCCGTGCCCGTCGCGGCGCAACACTCGCACGTGTCGCAGCCTGCCGAGGTTCCACTGCCGGGCGACTCGCTTGCCGTCCAGCCGGGTCGTCCACGACCTGTTGGGGTTGACGTCGTCGTCCCACGGGTCGGACTTGTACCGCTGGTACGCCAGCGACGAGCCGACCACCTGGCCGCCGTTGGACGACGAGAACTGCGCGATGATCGGCCTCCCGCCGTAACTACGGATCCCGCGTTTGGTGGCTCGCACCGCCCGGTTCGTCGAGCGGGCCTCAGCATCGCGACCGCCGTACACCTGGCACAGCGTGGTGTCGCACAGGTCATAGCCGGGTCGCTGTTGCCGGCGGTAGTACTGCGCGTAGGTGCGGGCGGCGACCGCCTGCGCGCGCAGCGCAGCCGGCTCCCACGACGACGGGGACTCGCGGGGCACAACACCGAACAGGTAGGCGTTCAGCCCGAGCCGGTTGACCACCCGCATGCTGGCGGGTCGCCCGCCGTAGGTGCGCAGGGAGCCGCGATAGCTCGACCGGTTGCCCTTGCGGATCAGCTCGACCGGTCCGCCGCCGGCGAACTGGGCTGGCCCGCCGATCGAGCGCCAGCGTTTGCGGGGCGACGGACGCCACCTGCCGTCGCGCCGGAACTCCAGCCGGGTCACCGACCGGGACGTCCAGCGCAGCCGCCACCTGTTGGAGCCGCGCAGCGATGGCAGCTGCCGCCTGGCCCCGGTCGCCACTCGGCGGACGGTGAGCCCCCGCTGGTGACGCACGACCAGCCCGCGGGCTGCGGGGGGCGTGCTCACCAGCACCCGGATCTGCCCACCCGCCCGGGCGACCTTCGTGCCCGGGTAGTAGAAGTCCAGGATCTGGCGAGCCGACCGGCCCTTCAACGCGGCCCCCTGAGCGCCGTACTGGGACATGCCGCGGCCGTGACCGTATCCACGGCCCTCGATGCGCAGGTCGATACGTCCAGCGGTGGCTGCACGTTCGTCTGCTCGGTCGGCGGCCGACCCAGTGCCAGGCAATGCCGTGGCCGGCAGCGCCGTGCCGACGATGCTGACAGCAATCCCGGCGGCAAGGCCGAGGTGCAACCAGCGGCGGGCGGCGAGCAGCTGATGGACAGCAGGCATACCGGCATACTTTCCGGTGCTCGGAGTCGCCGTGTCGAGGCTCGCCGGTCGGCGATCGTCCGTCCAGCCCACCAGGTATGCCCGAGCGGACGGGTATAGCGCGGCAAGACCGGGCACCGACAGAATCGCCTCATCGCAACCACTGGAGGCCAACGTGCGCAATCAGGTGCAACTCATCACCTATGTCGACAGGTTGGGCGGTGACCTGCAGGGCTTGCACGATGTGTTGTCCGGACCGATGGCCGGGTTGTTCGGCGGCGTCCACCTGTTGCCGTTCTTTCGCCCGTACGACGGTGCCGACGCCGGCTTCGACCCGCAAGACCACACCGAGGTCGATCCGCGGCTGGGCAGCTGGGACGAGGTGCGCACGATCGCCGCCGACTACGACGTGCTGGTCGACGTGATCGTCAACCACGTCTCCTCAAGCAGCCCGCAGTTCCTCGACTGGTTGGCGCACGGCAGCGAGTCGCAGTACGACGGCATGTTCCTCACCCTCGGCGGCGCCTTTCCCGATGGCGCCCGCGAGCAGGACCTGCTGGCGCTGTACCGGCCGCGGCCAGGGGTGCCGTTCACGCCGTACGCGTTCGCCGACGGCTCCAAGCGCCTGGTGTGGACGACGTTCACCGCCCAACAGGTCGACCTGGACATCCAGCATCCGATGACCCGCGACTACCTGATGCGGGTGTTGGACCGGCTGTCGCAGTCACACACCACCACCGTGCGCCTGGACGCGGTCGGCTACGCCGTCAAGACCCCCGGCAACACGTCATTCATGACCCCGGAGACGTTCGCGTTCATCGACGAGGTCACCGAGTGGTGCCGGGCGCGAAACCTCGAGGTGCTGGTCGAGGTGCACTCGTACTACAAGCGTCAGGTCGAGATCGCATCCAGGGTCGACCGGGTCTACGACTTCGCCATTCCGCCGCTGGTGCTGCACGCCCTCACCGCCGGTGACGCCGAGCCGCTGCTGGCGTGGATGCGGGTCCGTCCGGCCAACGCGGTCACGGTGTTGGACACCCATGACGGCATCGGGGTGATCGACGTCGGCGCCGACGCGCTGGACCCGACACAGCCTGGGCTGCTGACCCCCGAGCAGATCGACCGGTTGGTGGAGGCGATGCACGCCAACTCCGGCGACAACTCGCGGCTGGCGACCGGCAGCGCCGCCTCGAACGTGGACCTCTATCAGGTCAACTGCACCTTCTATGACGCACTGGGCGGCGACGACGCGCG
>JACCYS010000175.1 GCA_013696365.1 Nocardioidaceae bacterium | reverse complement strand
GCGGTGGCGCGCGCGATGCTCGCGGTGCCGCGCAGCCGGTTCCTGCGGCGCCGGCACCAGGCGTTGGCCGGCCACGACGGCCCGCTGCGGATCGGTTCCGGCCAGACCTGCTCACAGCCCCGTACGGTCGCGAACATGCTGCGGCTGCTCGACGTACGGGCGGGGCAGCGGGTTCTCGACGTCGGCGCCGGCTCCGGCTGGACGACCGCGCTGCTGGCGCACCTGGTGGGACCGGACGGTGTCGTGGTCGGGGTCGAGCTGGAGCCGCGGCTGGCCCGCTGGGGTGCGGCCAACGTCGCCGCCGGCGGCTGCCCGTGGGCCGGGATCGAGGTGGCCGACCCGGAGCGGTTCGGGTGGCCCGCCGGCGCCCCGTACGACCGGGTGCTGGTGTCGGCGAACGCCGCGGAGCTGCCGCTGGCGCTCGTGGACCAGGTCGAGGTCGGTGGCGTGCTGGTGCTGCCGATCGCCAGCCAGATGTGGCGGGTGCGTCGCCTGCGGGCGGGAACCGGTGCCCGATCGGTGGCGGTCACCCGGCACGGTGACTATCGCTTCGTGCCGCTGCGCTGAGACCGGTCAAGCCCCTCCTGCAACACCGACTGGTACGACTGTGGCAACAACGACGGGTCTGAGGCTGTTCACGGTTGTCGTTGCGGTAGAAAAGCCCACCCGTTCGCCGATGCACCCGCCCGTTCCGCCGATGCCTGGGTGCCGCCTGGCGGGTGATGATTCAGGCACGTAAGCCTCGTGACCGCCACGGGCCCGGCGCACAAACGAGGAGCACTGTGAGCATCAGGAACGTCTGGTCCGGCGGCGTCGCCGCATTGGCATTGGTCGGCGCAGCGCTGACCGCAACACCCTCAGCGTCGGCGAGCACGTTGGTCGGGGATGGTGCGGACGACTGCACCCCGCAAGCGGCCAGTGCCGCGAGGGTGGCTGAGGGCACCAGCATCGGCAGCGATCCGAACAGTCTGAGCGGCCGGCAGGTGGCCGCCCGAGAGGCGGCGTTGTCCGAGCAGCTGGCTAAGCAGGGGCTGAGCCGGTCGTCGCAACCGCGGTTGGACGACGGGTCGCAGAAGATTCCGACGTACGTGCACGTCATCCGCAAGCGGGACGGCACCGGCAACACCACCAACCACTCGGTGAAGCGCCAGCTGCGCGTGCTCAACAGGTCATTCCGCGGGGACACCTCTACTCAGTCGATCAACACCCCGTTCCGCTTTCGTATTAAGAGCATCGATCGCACCAACAACACCGACTGGTTCCGCTGGTCGATCGATCCCAACACTGCCGACGGCGACGATGGCGCCGAGGCGAAGCCGGCCCTGCACCAGGGCGGATTCCGAGCGCTGAACCTTTACGTCGCGAATCTGAAAGGTGGCGTGCTGGGGTATGCAACGTTCCCGACTGGAAACGACAGCAAACTCCCGCTGGATGGCATCGTGCTGACCAAGGAGAGCCTGCCGGGTGGCAACGCCGCGCCCTACAACAGGGGCGACACCGGCACCCATGAGGTGGGTCACTGGCTAAACCTTTTCCACACGTTCCAAGGCGGCTGCGACGACCCCGGTGACATGGTCGAGGACACCCCAAGGCAGTTCGCCGGCCAGAACGTCTTCGTCTGCGACGAGACGCTGAACACGTGTGGCAACAACGACGGCTCCGAGGCGCTGCGCGACCCGGTGCACAACTTCATGAACTACACCGACGACGAGTGTCTCGACCGCTTCACCTTCGGCCAGGAGGAGCGGATGGAGATGGCGTGGTTGGCCTACCGCAAGGGAAAGTGAGCGGGCGGCAAGTGAGCGGGCGGTTGCCGATGCAGCGATCATGTTTGCCGCCTGTTCACGCGGGTACCGTACCGACGTGTCCGGACCCGACATCACCGTGCGCTGGGCGTTCGACGGGTGGGCAAGTCTGAGCGAGCTGCGCCGGACGGTCTATGCGACGGCGCTGCGTACAGACGTGCCTGCGGATGCCGTCGACGGGTTCGTCGTGGCTGTCAGCGAGGTGGCGACCAACGCGCTGGTGCATGGTGTACCGCCGTTCCGGGTGGTGCTGTCGGCGGCCGCGCAGGCGCTGCAGTGCGCGGTGACCGATGGTGGTGACGGCATCAGCGACGAGCCGGCACTGACAGCTCCGCTGGACGGCAGTCGGCCCGATCACGGGATGGGTCTGTGGGCGGTGCACGAGCTCTGCGACAGCGTCACCTACACCCGCGATGACGACGGGTTCACCGTCCAGGTCGCGGTCGAAGGCTAGGACTTCTGCAGCCCCTCCTGCTGGGCTATCCAGTCGTCGATCTCGGTCCACCGCTCGTACAGCCAGGCGATCCGGTCCTCCCGCCCCGCGGGGAGGGTTTGCGCAGCGTGGAACCACCATCGCAGCTGCAGCCGCTTGTGCTCGTGCAGCACGTGCCAGGCTGACCGGAGGCCGGTGATGTGCTCCAGCCCGGTGTGCGCCACCAGCACCAGGTCGGCATGCGGTGCCGCCTCGATGGCTGCGAGCACCCCTCCGGGTCGGGGCGGCAGCACGTGCAGCATCTTCTCTGCCCGCTCCGCATAGCTGTCGTGTCCGCGGCTGCGCAGCGTGTCGATGGCGCGCCGGCGGCGGGCCGGGGTGTAGTTGCCCCCCTCGGGAAAGATCAGCAGCGCATCGTCGTCGCCGAGCTCGGAGGCAAGCTCGGCGATCCCAGCCTGCACCGGGTCACCGGACGCCGGGTGTGGATCGACAAACCGCGACGGCACCCGGTGGAACAACACGTCGACCACCGGGTCCAGCACCAGGCTCTGCATCAGCACGGTGCGAGGCCGCCGCCGGTGGTCCCGGTTCATCAACGTGTCCAGCAGCAACAGGCTGTCGCCGGGCCCCGCGTGCCGGCTGAGCACGATCATGGCGTTGTTGGACCCGGGCACCCCGTCGTCGAGCGGGGTCCAGGACACCTGGTCGGTCTCGATCCGCAAGGCGAACAACCGCCGCGCCACCCGCACCAGCGCTCGGAGCAGTCGCCGCAGCAGCCCGTAGTGCGCTCGCTGGAACCGCTCAGTGTGCAGTCGTACGCCGAGCCCGCTCGCCAGCCAGAGAGCACCGGCAGCCGCCAGCGCGCCCAGCTCGAGGGTCAGGCCAACCAGGGCGAACCCGAGCAGGCGCAGCGCCCGCAGCCGTCCGGGCAGGAAGAACGACGCGATCGCGGCCACGAGAGCCAGCACCGGCAGCGTGACCAGGCACAGCAGCCAGGCGGCGGCGAGGACGATCGGCCCGACGATGCGGCGGACGGCAGCCGGCGGCAGCCTCACGGCAGCTCTCGGTCCTGCAGCTGGTCGACGGTGGCGGCGTATGCGTCGGCGATGCGGCGCGGAACCGCGGCGAAGTTGCGGTAGCGCAACTGCCGGACGTCGGAGAAGCCCACCGGTTCGCCGCCGGTGGACAGCACGTGCACGTCCACGCCGGTGGGGAGGTTGGCCATCGCGCTGGCGAACCGGTGCCGGCGGGCGATCTCGAAGGCGATGAGCCCTACCTCCCACGGAAAGCGTGGTGGACGCAACCGGGCCTCGATCCGGCCGACGTGCAAGACGTAGATCGTGCGCGCGCCGAGCGCGACCGCCCGGTCGACGGGAATGCTGGCGACCAGGCCACCGTCGAGGAAGTGCTCGTCGCCGATCCGTACGGGTGCCATCAAGCCGGGCACTGCACTGCTGGCCAGCACGGCCTCAACGAGTGGTCCGTTGGTGAACCAGTGCTCGGTGGCCCGCTCGATGTTCGCCGCCACGCACTGGAAGGGCACCGCAAGGTTCTCGATGCGGGCGTCGCCGAGGTGTTCGGTCACCAGGTTGCGCAGCGGCTCCGGCGGGTGCAGGTGTGTCCGGGTGCGCAGCAACGTCGCGCTGCGGCGCAGCAGTGAGCCGCCGAAGACGTCGCTGCGGGCTAGCTGTTCCCACAGCCCGGTGAGCCGCTCGACGGCGTCGAGGTCAGGGGCCGCGGCCACGATGGCCCCGTTGATCGCGCCGACCGAGGTGCCGCAGATCAGGTCGGGAACCACCCCGGCTTCGAGCAGCGCCCGCAGCATGCCGACCTCGCTGGCGCCGAGCAGTCCGCCACCGCCCAGCACGAAGGCAACAGGGTGCTGGTGCTCAGCTGACATGGGTCCGATGGTCCCAGACCGCCGGCGCACTAACCTGGCGCGGTGCCCGTGCCCCAGCCACCCGCAGCCGACCACACCGTCGGCTCGGTGACGGACCTGCTGGACAGCTGGTACCCGCCGGAGCGAGCGGACTCGTGGGACGCGGTCGGGACCGTCTGCGGTGACCCTGCCACCCCCGCCCGCCGGCTACTGCTGGCGGTGGACCCGGTGCGCCAGGTGGTGGACGAGGCCCTCGCCTGGCAGGCAGACCTGCTTGTCGTACACCATCCCCTGCTGTTGCGCGCGGTGCATGGGGTCGCGGCGACGACACCCAAGGGACGAGTGGTGCACGACCTGGTGCGTGCCGGTGTCGCGCTGCACGTCTGCCACACGAATGCCGACTCGCCAGCCGGCGGGGTCAGCGAGTCGCTTGCCCTGGCGCTCGGCCTGACGGATCTGCGGCCGATCGACCCCGACCAGGACCATACCGACCAGACCGAAGCGATGGACAAGCTCGTCGTCTTCGTCCCGCACGAGGCCGTGCAGGCAGTGGCGACGGCGATCACCGACGCCGGTGCCGGGGCAATCGGTGACTACGACAGGTGCACGTTCAGCTCGACGGGGACCGGTTCCTTCCGGCCGCTGCCTGGCGCCGAGCCCGCGGTAGGTGCGGTCGGGCGGGTCGAGCAGGTCCCCGAGACCAGGCTGGAGACAGTGCTGGCGCGTCACCTGCGCGGTCCGGTCGTTGCGGCGATGCGGGCCGCGCACCCGTACGAGGAGCCGGCCTTCGACCTGGTCGAGCTCGCCGACCCCGGGCCGCATGCCGCGGACGGCCAGGCCGGCGCCCGGGGAGCCGGGCGGGTCGGACACCTGCCTGAACCGCTGCGGCTGGCGGACTTCACCCGGCAGGTCGTGGCCGCCCTGCCGGCAACCCCAAGCGCACTGCGGGTGGCCGGTGACCCCGACCGGTGGGTGACGCGGGTGGCGGTGTGCGGTGGTGCCGGTGACTTCTTGCTGGACCAGGTGCGAGCAACTGGCGTCGACGTCTATGTGACGTCCGACCTGCGGCATCATCCGGTTTCGGAGTTCCTCGAGCATGCCGCGCAGGACCCGTCGACCCCCGCGGTGGTCGACGTGCCGCACATGGCGGCCGAGTGGACCTGGCTGCCGCGGTTGGCGCACCGGCTGAAGTCGGCGACTACGGTGGACGTCCGGGTGTCGAGTGCAGTGACCGACCCCTGGACCGGACATCTGCCGATGATCGGACCGGCGCATTGACCGACCTGCACGTACTACCCGCAAGGAGCCTCCGCTGAGAGCCGAACCCCCCGCCCAGCACGCCCTGCTCGACGTGCAGGCCCACGACGCTCGCCTCGACCTGCTGACCCACCGGCTGCGCCGACTGCCCGAGGTCGCCACCGTCGACCAGTTGCAGGCTCGCCGAGCAGAGGTGGCCACCGGTCTCGGCGTGCAGCAGATGACCGCGACCGACTTGGAGACCGACGTCCGCAAGGCCGACAGCGACGTCGCTCAGGTGCGGACACGCCGCCAGCGGGACCAGCAGCGGCTGGACACCGGAGCGGTCGGGTCGCCCCGGGAGCTCGAGAAGTTGCAGCATGAGGTCGGGAGCCTGGACCGGCGCATCTCCGTGCTGGAAGACGCCGAGCTGGAGGTGATGGAACAGCTCGATCAGGCGCGTGCCGACGCCGCAGGCAGCGAACGGCAGCTGGTTGAGCTGGATGCTGAGCTGAGCGACGCCACCGCGCGCCGGGACGAGTCCATCGCCGAGCTCGACCGCCAGGCTGCGTTGGCCCGCGCCGAGCGGGCCCGTGCCGTCGCTCTGGTGCCGGCGGACCTGCTCGCCCTCTACGACAAGATCCGCGCCCAGCAAGGCGGCGTGGGCGCTGCAGCGCTTCGTCAGCGGCGGTGCGAGGGGTGCCGCCTGGAGCTCAACGCCGCCGACCTGCGTGAGCTGGCCGGCGAACCGACAGACGCCGTGTTGCGCTGCCCGGAGTGCAACCGGTTGCTGGTGCGTACTGCAGAGTCTGGCTTGTGAGCGAGCCGAGTCTGCGAGTCGTGGTCGAGGCCGACGGGGGGGCCAGGGGCAATCCCGGCCCGGCCGCATACGGTGCGCTGCTGCGCGACCAGGACAGCGGCCGGGTGCTGGCGGAGGTGGCGGAGGCGATCGGCACCGCGAGCAACAACGTCGCGGAGTATCGCGGCCTGATCGCGGGGCTCGAGCTGGTAGCCGCGCACGCGCCGCAGGCGCGGGTTGAGGTGCGGATGGATTCCAAGCTGGTCGTTGAGCAGATGGCGGGGCGGTGGAAGGTCAAGCATCCGGACATGCGGTCGCTGGCGATTCGGGCCCGCGGGATGGCGCCGGCGGGGACTGTCTGGACCTGGGTGCCGCGGGCCGAGAACGGTGCCGCCGATCGGTTGGTCAACGCTGCCCTCGATGGCGAGGCCTCGGACACCGGCTCGAAGGGCGACCCGCTGGTCGGGTGGCGGGACCGGCTCGAGACTGTGCCGAGCACCGTGGTGCTGCTGCGGCACGGGGTCACCGCGAGCACCGAGGCAAAGCTGTTCTGTGGCAGCGGTGGCAGCGATCCCGGTTTGACCGAGCGCGGTGAAGCGCAGGCGCAGCGGGCGGCCGGCTGGCTCGCCCGTCGTCACAGCGACCCCGTCGGTCTCGACGGAGTCGGTTCGATCGACGCGATCGTCAGCTCGCCGCTGCGCCGTTGCCGGGAGACAGCGCAGACGGCAGCAGATGAGCTCAACCTGCCGGTGGCCGTGGAGGACGACCTGGCGGAGGCCGCCTTCGGTGATTGGGACGGGATGTCGTTCGCTGCGGTCCAACAGCACTGGCCCGACCTGTTGACCAGCTGGCTCGGCGACGAGGACGTACACCCGCCCGGCGGGGAGACACAGCGGGCGGTCGCCACCCGGGTCGATCGGGCGCTGCGTACGGTGCTGGCTGACCACCGCGGGGGCACCGTGTTGCTCGTCAGCCACGTCACGCCGATCAAGTCCATCGTGCGTCAAACCCTGGACGCATCGGCGCCGTTGATGCACCGCATGCAGCTGGCGCCGGCCTCGCTGACAGTCACCCAGTGGTGGCCGGACGGCGTGGCGGTGTTGCGTACGTTCTCGTACGAGCCGGAGTGACGCGCCCCCGTCCCGCCAGCACGCGCGCCACGTAAACGTGGCTTGCTGGCCCTTTACGTGGCGCGCACACCCCGTGAAGGGTTGGTCCGCCACGTAAACGTGGCCGGCGTGCGTGGCGCGCGTGCGGGCAGGCGTACGGGGCCGGCGTACGGCCCGGGGGCACGGCGGGCGGTAGGCTGACCGTCGCGGACGAGCCGGTCAGGCGGCCGCGGCGCGCACTGCGGTGTCGCGTCGAGGAAGGTCCGGACTCCACAGAGCACGGTGGTGGGCAACACCCACCCGGGGTGACCCGCGGGACAGTGCCACAGAAAGCAGACCGCCAGCGGCCGCGGAGGTTACGGCCTCAGCGGTGCGGGCAAGGGTGAAACGGTGGTGTAAGAGACCACCAGCGCCTCGGGCAACCGGGGCGGCTCGGTAAACCCCACCCGGAGCAAGGCCAAAAGGGCCGGCCGTTCGCGGCCGGCCTGCGCAGACGTCTGAGGGCTGCTCGCCCGAGTCCGCGGGTAGGCCGCAGGAGGGCGCCGGTGACGGCGCCCGCAGATGGATGGTCGCCACGATCACCGCAAGGTGACCGACAGAATCCGGCCTATCGGCCGGCTCGTCCGCCACACGCCCGGCGCCGCCGACCGGTACAGGTTTGACCGCGACCGGCCCCGAAGCAGACCCCGCCTTGACGCTCATTTCGGCTGTGTGGTCTGCTTCGGATC
>JACCYS010000173.1 GCA_013696365.1 Nocardioidaceae bacterium | reverse complement strand
CGATCAGTGTGACTGCCATGCATCGGTGTCGGTGGTGAGCCGCTCGACGTCGGCGGGCAGAGCCCCACTGGCCAGATGCTGGATGGTCACACCCTCGAAGACACCGCGCAGACTGCTGCGCGCGGCGACCCACACCTGCTGCAGTGTCTCGGCCGAAGCGTTGTACGAGACAGCCTCAGGTCGCAGGCCATACACGCTGACCAGCGGCCCGTCGACGGCTCGGATCACGTCCGCGACGGTCACCTCCGCAGCCGCGCGGCCCATCCGCCAACCCCCGGATTGGCCGCGCTGGCTCATCACGATGCCCGCTCGGCGCAGGTCGGCGAGGATCGACTGCAGGAACCCATGCGGAATCTCTTGCAACCGCCCGATCTCCTCGGCCGAGACCGGCGCCTCGTCGTCCCGCCGCGCGATCTCGATCAGGGCGCGCAGGGCGTAGTCAGACTTCGCCGAGACCCGCATCGGCCAAGTCTGTCAGAGGCTCACGCCGGCAGCGGGTCCTCCTCGACAAGCGACGACGCTCAGCGCGGACCGCGATCACGATCAACTGCACCCAAGCGACGGCGGCCACGACGAACTCTGAGGTGTCGATCGAACCGATGACCTTGCGAGGCTCCAGGCGCCCCGAGGACAGCAGGCTGGTGGTGCCCACCGGTCCCCAGCCGCCGCCACCAGGGAGTCCACCGTGCCGCCGACCAACCCCAGTGGCACCAATATCGCCACCGACGGCCGGCCCCGGATCTGCGGACGCCGGCCACCGAGGCCAAGAACCGGTACAACGCGTAGACGCCAAGACCCAGCAGCAGGCCCGCCACCCACGGCTTGGCACGGTCACCGTCGATTAGGTCTACTTGATTTTGCCGACACATCGGTGATGTTTGCCTCCCGGGACTGGCGTGGCATACTTAAGTTACTTACCAGTAGATAACAGGGGTCAGACCCCGGCATCGGCAGCAGACAGGAACGGCGATGAGTCACTACAAGTCCAACATTCGCGACATTGAGTTCAACCTGTTCGAGGTGCTCGACCGCGAACAGGTGCTCGGTGCCGGCCCCTTCGCCGAGATCGATATCGACACGGCCAAGACGATTCTGCATGAGGTCGACCGCCTCGCTAGCGACAAGCTGGCGTCCTCATTTGCCGACTCCGATCGCAACCCGCCGGTGTACGACCCGGACACGACCTCGGTCTCGCTGCCCGAGTCGTTCAAGCGCAGCTATCAAGACTGGATGGACTCGGAGTGGTGGCGGCTGCAGGTGATGGCCGAGCTGGGCGGCCAGCCGGCCCCGATGTCGCTCAACTGGGCAGTTGGTGAGCTGGTTCTGGGTGCCAACCCCGCGATCTGGATCTACTGCGCGGGCCCCAACTTCGCCAACATCGTCTATCGCAACGGCACCACGCGTGACCAACAGATCGCCCGGCACATCATCGACCGGCAGTGGGGCACAACGATGGTGCTGACCGAGCCGGACGCCGGCTCCGACGTCGGTGCCGGCCGGACGAAGGCAACCCGCCAAGACGACGGCAGCTGGCATCTCGAAGGGGTGAAACGCTTCATCACCTCCGCCGAGCAGGACATCTCCGAAAACATCGTGCACCTCGTGCTGGCACGGCCGATCGGCGTCGACGGGGTCGGCGGGCCAGGGACCAAAGGTCTCTCGCTGTTCATCGTGCCCAAACATGGCTTCGACCTGGAGACCGGTAAGCTCACCGGCGAGCGCAACGGCGTCCACGTGACCGGTGTCGAGAAGAAGATGGGCATCAAGGTCTCCAGCACCTGCGAGCTGACGTTCGGTGACGGCACCCCCGCCAAGGGCTGGCTACTGGGTGAGGTGCACGACGGCATCGCGCAGATGTTCCAGGTGATCGAGAGCGCCCGGATGATGGTGGGCACCAAGGCGATCGCCACCCTGTCCACCGGCTATCTCAACGCACTCGACTACGCCCGCAGCCGGGTGCAAGGGCCCGATCTGACCCAGTCGTCGGACAAGACCGCCCCGCGGGTGCCGATCACCGCGCATCCCGACGTACGCCGCTCGCTGATGACGCAGAAGTCCTTCACCGAAGCCCTGCGTGCGCTCGTGCTCTACACCGCCAGCTGGCAGGACCAGATTGCGGTGGCCACACACGACGGTCACCGCGACGAGCTCGCCGAGCGGGTCAACGACCTGCTGCTGCCGATCGTCAAGGGCTACGGCTCCGAGCGATCCTGGGTGCTACTGGGCACCGAGTCACTGCAGACGTTCGGCGGGTCGGGGTTTCTGGCCGATTACCCGGTCGAGCAGTATGTGCGCGACGCCAAGATCGACACCCTGTACGAAGGCACCACCGCGATCCAGGGCATGGACCTCTTCTTCCGCAAGATCGTCAAGGGCCAGGGGCAAGGGCTCACCCATCTGGCCGCGCAGGTGGAGGAGTTCGTCCGCTCCGAGGCAGGCAACGGTCGGCTCAAGGTCGAGCGTGGGCATCTGGCTGCCGCGCTGGCCGACGTGCAAGCAATCGTCGCCGCCATGATCGGCCAGCTGATGAGCGCCGACCAGCGGGCCGGCGGCGACGCACGCAACGTCTACAAGGTGGGGTTGAACACCTCGCGGCTGCTGATGGCACTCGGTGACGTGGTGTGCGGTTGGTTGCTGCTGCGCCAGGCCGAGGTCGCTCAGGCGGCACTCGATGCTGGGGCAAGCGGGTCAGAGCGGTCGTTCTACCAGGGCAAGGTGGCCGCCGCCACATTCTTCGCGCGGACCGTGCTGCCCAAGCTGGCCGCCGAGCGGTCCATCGCCGAGGACACCGACCTCATGCTGATGGACCTCGACGACGCGGCCTTCTGAGACGCCAACCCGGCACGGCGCCGTGCGTCGACGCATACGGAGGGTTACCTTCGACGTGACGCTGCGACTGCCGCGGCGACGACGAACGGAGCGACCATGGGTATCGGTGTAGGAGTAGTCCTCATCGTGCTGGGGGCCATCTTCGCCTTCGCGTTGGACTTCAACCTCGCGGGCGTCGAAGAGTACGTGCTCGGCTGGATCCTCATCCTCGGCGGTGTGCTGGCGATCGTGCTGAGCCTTTTTCAGACCGCCCAGAAGAATCGCACGCACTCCACGGTCGAAGAGCGCCGCTACGACAACCGCCCCTGACGGGCGGTCAGCGCGAGGCGGGCCGCCGCGATCGTGGCCCGGCAGAACGGCCGCGGTAGCCACCGCCGCCGCTACCACCGCCGCGCCGCGGCGGTGCGCTCGTACGTGAGCCGCGCCGCACAGCGGGAGCTTCCGAGCCTGACTCGGCCAGCGACTCTGCCGTCATCGGTCGCGGCGCGGTCCGCTCGTCGTGGTGCCTGGCCTGGACGCCGGCGGAGCGTTGCAGTCGCATCACTCGGTCCAGCATGTGCGGGGTGGTCATCGTGACGACGGAGCCTGACTCGCCTGCCCGAGCCGTTCGGCCCGAGCGGTGCAGGAACGACTTGGAGTCGTCGGGGACATCGTAGTGCACCACGAGGGACACCCTGTCCACATGGATCCCGCGGGCGGCGACGTCGGTGGCGACGACGACATCGGCACTGCCGCCGGAGAACTTCCGCAGGTTCCGCTCACGCAGCCGCTGGGACAGGTCGCCATGCAGATCGACCGCGGGGACGCCTGCCTGGCTCAACGAGCGGGCCAGCTCGGTGGCAGCCGCGCGGGTGCGGGTGAACACGATCGACCGGGGGTTGGCGGCAAGCAGGGTGGCAGCGGTAGCGGCCTTGGCGCTCGAGGCGGTGACCAGCACGTGGTGCTCCACCGTGCCCGGCCCACCGTCGTCGGGGTCGAGGTCGTGGCGTGCCGGGTCGCTCAGGTGTGCGCGGACCAGCCGGTCCACGTCGCCGTCCAAGGTCGCCGACAGCAGCATCCGCTGGCCGCCTGCCGGGGTCTGCTTGAGCAGTGCGTCAACCGCCGGATAGAAGCCGAGGTCGCACAGGTGGTCGGCCTCGTCCAGCACCACCATCTCCACGTCGTCCAGGCGGCACGCGCCGCGCTTGATCAGGTCATCGAGACGGCCGGGAGTGGCGACCACAAGGTCGATGCCCTGCTTGAGACGCTTGAGCTGTCGGTCGTACGGCGCCCCGCCGTAGACGGTCACCAGCCGCAACTGCATGGCGTGCGCCAGCGGCTCAAGAGCGCTGCGCACCTGGTTGGCCAGCTCGCGGGTCGGCAGCACGATCAGCGCACGCGGCGCGTGCGGGCGACGTCGGCCGCCGGCCAGCCGAGCCAAGACCGGCAGCCCGAAGGCCAGCGTCTTGCCCGAGCCGGTGCGAGCTCGGCCGAGAACGTCGCGGCCAGCAAGCGCGTCGGGCACGACCGCGGCCTGCACCGGCGTCGGCACGGTGATTGCCTGGCTGGCGAGGACGTCTGTGAGCCGGGAGGGCAAACCCATCGCGGCGAATTGGGTGGTGGGCAGGACGGGGGTCTCGACGGACACGTCGGGGTCTCCAGGCGTTGGGCACACAGGCATCGGCCTGCGTTGTCGGGGCGCCCGAGCCAGGACCGCGGCGCGGTCCGTGTGAGCCCTGCTGGACGCTGAGCACCCGATCAATTCTGGCGGCGACGCCTGGTGCCGGGCACGGAGAAAGCCCCGCACCGCGGGGCCGTGGCTGGGACCGATGTTACCAGGCTGCAGCGTTCGGACCGGCATCGTCGGGGTGAGACGTCGACCACCCGCCGCGTGCGTGTGCGTCAACTTCAGCCAGTCTGGCCTGCAGGAACGCCCGTTCAGGTCCGGCATCGCTGTGTTCGAGCGCCGCCCGGTACGCCGCTGTGGCCTCGCGGAAGCGACCAAGCTGGCGCAGCAGGTCGGCGCGGGTGGCCGGGAGGTAACGGTAGCCGGCGAGACTCGGATCGTCTCGCAGCTGCGCGAGCTCGTCGAGACCCGCTTGCGGACCGTCGACCATCGACACGGCCACCGCCCGGTTGAGCGAGACGACTGGTGACGGCCAGGCAGCGAGCAGCACGTCATAGACACCGACGATCTGGCGAACCGTCCGGGCCGTCCTCCACGCAAGGACTCGGTTGCCAGCCGGCGCCCCTCGGAGATCGCGGTGTGGTCCCAGCGGGTGCGGTCCTGGTCGGCGAGCAGGACCAGCTTGCCGGCGGCATCGAGTCGGGTCGGGCGGCGGGCGTCGGTGAGCAGGATCAGGCCCAGCAACCCACGAGCCTCCCGCTCGTCGGGCATTGTTGCCACCACAGTGCGCGCCAGATGCACCGCACGCGTGACCAGCTCGGGACGTACGAGCTGGTCGGTTGCCGCGGTGTGCCCGGCGGTGAAGATCAGGTGCACCACGGTGAGCACGGCGTCGAGTCGGTCCGGCAGCTCGGCCGCGGCCGGCACCCGGTAAGGGATGCGCGCAGCGGCGATCTTCTTCTTGGCGCGAGTCACCCGCGCGGCCATCGTCGACTCGCTGACCAGCAACGCGTCCGCAACCTCGGCGGTCGACAGTCCGCACAGCAGCCGCAGCGTCAAAGCGACCTGCGCCTCCCGTGACAGTGCCGGGTGGCAGCAGGTGAACACCAGCCTGAGCAAGTCGTCAGCAGGTGGGTCCTCCAGCACGGCGCCCTCCACGGCTGCACAGTTGGCCGGCTCGACAAGCAGCGGCAGCTTGTTACGCAGCGTCTGATCGCGGCGCATGGCGTCGAGCGCGCGGCGGCGGGCGGTTGTGGTGAGCCAGCCGCCGGGCGAGCGTGACACTCCGTCGCGCGGCCAGGTCTGCAACGCGGCGGCGAAGGCGTCGGCGGTGGCGTCCTCGGCCAGGTCGAGGTCGCGGGTGAGCCGGGCGGTAGTCGCCAGCACGGAGGCCCACTGCTCGCGGTAGGCCCTCGCGACGGCGGCAGCCGCGCCGACGTCCACCCGGTCAGGCACCGGTCACTCGAACGCCGCCTGGTCCAGGTCCTCGGCGTCGACCTGGTAGTAGCCACCGACGCCTCCTTGGTCTCGGCGAACGGTCCGTCGGTCACCACATCGCCGCGGATCGTCGTTGCCGTGCTGACAGGCTGCAGCGCCTGCCCGCCGACCAGCTTGCCGCCATGCTCCACGATCTGCTCAGCGAAGCGGCCGTGCGCTGCCAGCGTCTCGGCGTACACGCTGGGGTCTGCATCTGCATAGGTCTTCTCGTCCTCGTAGATGAGGATCAGGTACTCGGCCATCTCGGTCTCCCTTGCTGCTGGTCGGTGCGGACACCCCTTCGACGAACGAGCCTGACCGAGATCGACACCTGGGCGAAAGCATCTGACAAGATCGCGGACGTGGACCTCCTGGCGACCTATCTGAATGCCTGGCGAGACAGCGCCGACAGGGTGCTCAGTCTCTGCCGGGATCTGACCTCCGGGCAGTGGGCGAGCCGCACCGACCTGCCCGGCTGGACAGTCCACGACGTGGTGGCGCATCTCGCGCACGTCGAGATCGAGCTGGCCGCGGGCACGCTGGACACCGGGGCGAGCGACCGCCGCGAGATGGCTCCCGATGCGACCCGCGCTGGCGTCGAGCAGCGCACCGACCGAGAGCCCGACCAGTTGGTTGCTGAGCTGGCGGATGCCGTGGAGCGGCGTACTGCTGCTCTCGCCGCCGACCCGCCGTCCGGACCGGACGATCCGCCGCCCGGTGTGTCGCCCGGCTTCGGCTGGGACTGGCAGACCCTGCTGCGCAACCGCGCCATCGACATGTGGGTGCACGAACAGGACATCCGCCGAGCCGTGGACCTGCCGGGTGGGATGGACTCACCCGGGGCCGAGGTCAGCGTCACGTTGTTTGCCGCCGCACTCCCGTACGTGCTGGGCAAGAAGGTGGCGCCCGGCCCGGGCACAGTGGTCGGCTGGCAGGTCACCGGCGAGGTCCCGGTGCAGCTAGCGCTGCAGGTCGGCAACGACGGCCGCGCCCGCACGCTCGACGGCGAACCGCCCGCGGATGCCACCTGGCTGCGGATGGACACCGAAACGTTCACGATTCTCGCAGCTGGTCGACGCGCAGTTGACGACGTCACCTTCGATGTCGACGGTGATCACGAGCTTGCTACCCGAGTGGCGGCAGCGATGGCGGTGACCCCGTGAGCTGGTCGACAACACAGATCCCCGACCTGAGCGGCCGGTGGGCGATGGTGACCGGCGCCAGCAGCGGCCTCGGCCACCACGTGACGCTCGAGTTGGCCCGTGCAGGTGCGGGTGTGGTGATGGCGGGTCGCAACCCAGACCGGCTGGCGGCCAGCGCCGATTTGGTACGCCGTGAGGTGCCTGCCGCCGACGTTCGCAGCGTGTCACTTGACCTCGCCGACTTGAGCGCCGTTCGTGGCACTGCCGAGCAGGTGCTCGACAGTTATGAGCACCTCGACCTGCTGGTTGATAACGCCGGGGTGATGGCGACCCCCGAGCGCACGACCGCCGACGGCTTCGAGCTGCAGATCGGCACCAACCACCTGGGGCACTTCGCGCTGACCGGGCTGTTGCTGCCTGCGCTGCTGGCCTCGCCGCACGGCGCCCGGGTCGTGATCACCTCGTCGGTGGCGCACCGGACGGTCTCCGGTATCGACCTGCGCAGCCTGGTCGCCGGGGCCGACCCGCGGCCGTACCGCAAGTGGCGCGCGTATAGCGAGTCGAAGCTGGCCAACCTGCTGTTCATGCTCGAGGTCGAGCGCCGCGCGGCAACCGGCGACCTTGCCCTGCTGAGTGTCGCCGCGCACCCCGGCTATGCGGCCACCGAGCTGCAGACTGCGGGACCTGGGCTCGGTGGCGACACGATCAGCAGCAGGCTGATGTCGCTGACCAACAAGGTTGCAGCCCAGCCGGCTGTACATGGCGCCTGGCCGCTGCTGATGGCCTCCACCCAGCCGGGACTGCCCGGTGGCGCCTATGTCGGGCCAGGTGGGCCGGGTGAGGTGCGCGGCCGGCCGCGGCTGGTTGGCATGTCGGCGGCGGCGAGCGACCCCGACCTTGGTCGCCGCGTCTGGGAGGCCAGCGAGGCCGCCACCGGCGTCAGTTGGCCCTGACCCCGCAGCAAAGGCGGTCGTCAGGGACCCAGACTCCTGCCGTGCCCATCATCAGGCGGCCGCGCGACACGCTCGGCCGGGACGAGGGGACCAGTCGCGCCCGGCTGCGCGATGCGGGCGTGAGCGAGGACTACCTGCAGGCACAACTACAGGCACGGCGGTGGCAGGAGTGGGGGCCACACGCAATCGTCTGCCACAACGGTCCGCTCACCAGACGGCAACGGCTCCGGGCTGCCGCGATCAC
>JACCYS010000153.1 GCA_013696365.1 Nocardioidaceae bacterium | reverse complement strand
CGTTTACCGAACCGCGACATCTCGGTTTGGGCATGACACGATGCCGAGCGCGGAGGTGAGCGGTGGATCAGTTGAGCGGTCGGGTCATCAGTGTCAACGTCGTGCACACCATCACCCGGGGCCGGTCACGTGAGACCGCCATCGACAAGCGGCCCGTCCCCGGCCCGTTGCACGTCGGCCCGCTGGGCGTTGCGGGGGACATCCAATGCGACACGCGGTACCACGGCGGGCCGGACAAGGCTGTCTACGCCTACGCGTCGGAGGACAGCAGCTGGTGGGAGCAGCAGCTGCAGCGCGAGATACCTCCCGGCTTGTTCGGAGAGAACCTCACCACTCAGCATGTCGACGTGACGCATGCTCTGATCGGTGAGCGCTGGCGGATCGGCGGCCCGACCGGACCGCTGCTCGAGGTGCGGATGCCACGCACCGCCTGCGCCACCCTGGCCGCGCGAATCGGCATCCCGCGCTTTCAGCACCGCTTCGAAGCCACCGGCCGCGTGGGCGCGTACCTGTCAGTTGTTGACGAGGGAGCTGTGCAGGCCGGCGCGAGGCTGGAGGTGGAGTTCCGGCCGGCGCACGAAGTCACGATCGCCGACGCGTGTGCAGCGTCTGACTCGCAGTCGATGCTGCGACTGCTCCACTCCAGCGTCGACCTCGCCCCGACGATGCGGCACACCTGTGAGCGGGCAGTCCGGGCCGGGTGACGTTCCGGACGGCGGGCGCAACCGCTCACTGTCCCCGTCGGCTGGAAGTATCACCCGCATGCCGACGCGGAAGCCAGCACGGTCTCGGAAGCCACCAGTAGCGCTCGCACCCCTCGACGTGTTGCTGCCACCGCTGCAAGCAGGAAAGGCAGCCGACCTCGATGGCGACGCCGACCTCGACGGCGTCCTGTTTGATGGCACGGACCTGAGCGGTGTGTACGCCGACGGTGCCAGCGTGGTGGACTGCAAGCTCTCGGCGTGCCGGCTCGACGAGGCCAGGTTGCGCCGGGCACGGATGGCTTCGTGTCTGCTCGAGGATGTCTCAGCCACCGCCCTGGACATGGTGGACGCAACCTGGGTCGATGTGGTGATGCGAGCCGGCCGGCTCGGAGCCTTCGTGGCCCATGGGGCTGACCTCATGCGGGTTGCCTTCGTCGGAGTCCGCCTCGACTACGTCAACCTGCGTGGGTCGACGCTTACCCAAGTGGTTGATGAACTGCAGAGTTGGCGAGCTTGACGTGGGGGAAGCCAAAGTCACAGGGCTCCAGCTCGAGGAGTGCGTCGTCGAGCAGCTGGTCCTCACCGGTGCCCACCTGGCGGCTGTCGATCTCAGCGGTGCGCAGCTGCACGGGCTCGACGGAGTCGGCAGCCTCAGCGGGGCCACAATCAGTCAAGATCAGCTCACCCGGCTCGCGCCGGCGCTGGCAGCCCATCTGGGTGTCGAGGTCAAACAGGCGCCCTAGCCAATCGGCGGTGCGGGTCCAGCGGAACCGGCCGCATAGTCCTGCAAGGGCGGCGCTCCCGTCCGCCAGCCCGCCAGCACGGAGTCGACGATGCGCCAGCACTGCTCGGTCTCGTCGTCGCGCACGGCGAACGTCGGGTCGCCGGCCAACACGTCTCGGAGCAGCCTGGCCGACGCAGGCAACGGCTGTGCCGGCCTGGTCGCCTCCAACCGGAGCGAGGACAAGGCTGGTAGTCCTGGCGGGCCGGCTCCGTTCAGTTGCAGCCACACCCGGTCCGGCGCCATATCCACCGTCAGCACAGCAGGTGTCGCCGACGGCAGACCAGCGCTAGCGCGAAAGTGCAGCGAGATGCGGCGGCGGGCGCGACCCAGGGCCTTGCCGGTGCGCAGCACAAAAGGCACCCCGGCCCAGCGGTGGTCAACCACCATGACTTGTAAACAGGCGTGCGTCTCGGTGCCTCGAGCAGGGTCCACCCCCGGCTCGTCCAGGTAGCCGTTGCGCGGCTGATCCTGCACCCGTCCAGAGGTGTAGCGACCACGCGCGGTCTGGGTGGCAACCTCGTCGGCAGTGAAGGACCGCACCCGTCGTAAAGCGGCCACCTTGGCGTCCCGCAGACCGTGCTCGTCGAAGGTGGCAGGGGCGTCCATGGCAACAAGTGCAAGCAGTTGCAACAGGTGGCTTTGCACCATGTCGCGCAACGCCCCCACCCGGTCGTAGTAACCGGCGCGGCCGGCAACCCCGGCGGTCTCCTCCCAGGTGATCTCCACCCGCTCCAGGTGCTCGCAGTTCCACATTGGTTCGAAAAACGGGTTGGCAAAGCGCAGGGCGAGCAGGTCCTGCACGCTCTGGTGGTGCAGGAAATGATCGGCCCGGAACACGTCCCGCTCGAGGCAAAGGCTGTGCAGCAGAGCGGTGAGCTCGCGAGCCGAGGTGCGGTCCTCGCCGAACGGCTTCTCAATGACCACCCGGCTGCCGGGCGC
>JACCYS010000113.1 GCA_013696365.1 Nocardioidaceae bacterium | reverse complement strand
CCGACACCAGGTCGTCGCGCGGCTCGTCGGGTGCCGGGATGCCGTAGATGGCCTCGATCAGCTGAGGCACCTCGGGCTTGGTCACGTAGTCGAGGAACCGGGCGTCGCCGGTGGGCCGGGAGGCGTTGAACCGGTCCTTGTCCTTGATCGGGACGACCACCTCGTTGACCAGTGGGTTGCCCAGCCGCGACACCTGGCGGTAGGTGCCGTCGGCCCCGCGCCGGTCGGTCGTCGACCAGACGCCGACGATCGGGTTCCGCTTCTGGTTGAAGCCCTTGGCCAGTGCCTTCTTGTTGATCTGCAGCGCGAGGGTCTGCACGTTGAAGCCGGCCAGCGTGTCGTCGCCGACCTCCGACAGGTCACCGCCGTAGAGCAGGTCGAACAACCGCAGGTCGAGGAAGAACGGGTCCTCGGCCTGACCGGCGTAGACCCTGCCCGAGTTCGCCTCGGGGCCGTTCCAGCGCATGGCCTGGTTGCGCAGCTTGGCGTAGTTGGGCATGGAGGCGTCACCGACGAACGACGGTGCGACCCGGCCGTTCTTCAGCATCACGCTGGTGCGCTTCGGCGTGATCTTCTTCAGCGTGAAGGTCTGATAGAAGTTCAGGTCCGGGTCGTTGATGCTGGTGACCGAACCGGTGTTGTAGAGGAAGGTGTCCTTCGTCCGGTAGTGGTTCTTGAACGTCCACTGGAACGTCCGGTCCGGCTTCGCGTCGCCGTCGTTGTCGACCTTGATGTTGTAGCGCGCGTCGGTGGCGAAGGAGTAGAAGTTCGGGCCACCCGCCGGCTCCTCGAAGGGGAGCCAGTTGGCGATCAGCGTGACCTTCTTGCGCCGGTCGGGGCTGGTGAAGGCGTAGGTGTCGGTGTTGTCGTACTGCGGCTCGCCGGCGATGGCGGGTGCCTCGCGGTGGCTGGAGGCGGACGCCCCCTGGCCACCGAGGCCGAACAGGCCGGTCGTGACGAGAACACCACCCAGTGCCGTCAGTGCGGCTGCGGTCCGGCGTGTGCCGGTGGTTGGGCGCATCGCTGCGCTCCTTTCGACGAACGGCCCGTGGGACACCCCGCGGGAACGGCTATCTGGTGACAGTCGTCACAGCCGGTTCGTGCCTGCCGTGCGGCAGGTTGGGCCGAAATGCCGGGATCTTTCAGGTTTAACATGAGGTGTCGGTCTTATCACGGAAAGTGATCTCAACTCAGGTCGGCGGCCCACGTCCAGGCGTACGCGTCGTCCTCGCAGGCCAGGCCCCCCTCGCCGAGCTCAAGCGGGCGGAAGGTGTCCACCATCACCGCCAGCTCGTCGAAGTAGTCAGCGCCCAGCGACGCCTTGATCGCGCTGGCTTGCGGCCCGTGCGCGTAGCCGCCCGGGTGTAGCGAGATCGACCCCTTGTCGATGCCGGACCCCTTACGAGCCTCGTAGTCGCCGTCGACGTAGAACATCACCTCGTCGGAGTCCACGTTGGAGTGGAAGTACGGCACCGGCACCGCCAGCGGGTGGTAGTCGACCGTGCGCGGGCAGAAGTTGCATACGACGAAGTTGGCGGCCTCAAAGACCTGGTGAACCGGCGGCGGCTGGTGCACCCGACCGGTGATCGGCTCGAAGTCGGCCACGTTGAACGTGTACGGGTAGGCGCAGCCGTCCCAGCCGACAACGTCGAACGGGTGGGTGGCGTACGTCAACCGGGTGCCGACCAGACCGCTCGGCCCGTTGCCACGATGCTTCACCAGCACCTCGACGTCGGTGCCGTCGACGAGCAGCGGCTCGCCGGACCCGTGCAGGTCGCGCTCGCAGTACGGCGCATGTTCGAGCAGCTGGCCGTAGCGGGACAGGTAGCGCCGCGGCGGCGCGATGTGGCTGTTGGCCTCGATCGCGTACGCCCGCGTCGGCCCCTGCCCCGATTCCGGCAGCCAACGGTGCGTCGTGGCCCGCGGCACCAGGACGTAGTCACCGCCGCCGTACGCCAGCGCGCCGAACACGGTCTCGACCACGCCGGCGCCGGCCTCGACGAACACACACTCGTCGCCGACGGCGTTGCGGTAGAGCGAGGAGGCCTGGCCGGCCACGACGTAGGAGAGGCGGACGTCGGCGTTGCCGAGCACCAGGCGTCGCCCGGTGACCGGGTCGAGCGTCTTCCACTCGTTGTCGGCGACGAGGTCGTGCAGGCGCAGGTGCCGCGGCTTGAGCGGGTGGTTGGCGGTGGTGGCCAGGTCGGGCAGCTGCCACACCGCGCTGGCGACGATCGCGGACGGCACGCCGCGGTGGTATAGCAGCGACGAGTCCGAGCTGAAGCCCTCCTCCCCCATCAGCTCCTCGTATCGCAGCGAGCCGGCCTGGTCGCGGAACTGGGTGTGCCGCTTGGGCGGCACGTCGCCGACCTGTCGGTAGTGGGTCATGCCACCCCTGACCTTCCGCCACGTGCGTCCGATAATCGGATATCTGTGATCGATGAGTACCGGCACGATCCGCTAACCTCGCGGGCATGTCAATGGCGTCCCCAGCCTGGCTGGCTGGGCTGGTCGACGACGCTGCGATCTTCCCACCCGGCAACGCGCCGATGGCGGTCGCTGTCGAGGCGCACCGGCGACACCGCACCGCCTGGTATGCCGAACTCGTCGGGCCGTTGCTGGTCGGCGCCGCCCGGCTGCCCGAGCTGGTCGACGTGATGGCCCCTGAAACAACTGGCGAGCACCACCAGCCGCTGGCGGTGCGGGTCGTCGTCTCCGGAGGCGCTGGGGCGATCGAACCTGCCGTCACCTGGATGCGCCGGGAGCCGGGGCTGCGACTGGACGGCATCGAGTTGACCGCGCGCGACGACGCCGGCTTCCCCGGCGGCTTGGCGCACAACATCACCCGCATCGTGACCGCCCTGTCCGCGCTGGACGAGCCGGTGGCAGCCCACGTCGAACTGCCCCGTCTGCACGGCGCCCGGCCCGGCGGCGAATGGTTGCGCGGGGTCGATGTGCTCGCCGCGGCTGATGTTGCGGCCAAGCTGCGCACCGGCGGCGAGAGCGAGGAAGCGCACCCGTCAGAGGCCGAGCTTGCTGCCTGTGTCGATGCCCTGCTCGACCGCGAGCTGGCCTTCAAGGCGACTGCCGGTCTGCACCACGCCGTGCGGCACACCTCGCCGGAGGGGTGGGAGCAGCACGGCTTCCTCAATCTCCTGATCGCCACCGGCAGCCTGCTTGATGGTGACGGTCAAGCGACGGCCGTGCAGGTGCTCGCGGGCCGCGAACCAGAGCCGCTGGTGGAGCAGGCCGCCACCTGGGGCACTGGCATGCTCCCGTCATCGCGGCGCTGGTTCACCTCGTTCGGCTGTTGCCAGGTGCTCGACCCGGTGGACG
>JACCYS010000091.1 GCA_013696365.1 Nocardioidaceae bacterium | reverse complement strand
ACTTGTAGCCATGTCGAGGTTCGGGTCGTCTCCGGTGCCCGGCGCAGCGGGCGAGGAGTTCTCGCATGCGGAGTTCGAGGCGGCACTGGCTGCTCGCCGTGAGCTTGGGCCCGACTACGAGGCTGCTCTCGTCGAGTCGTTCGCGGACAAGATCGATCAGACCGTTGCTGAGCGGTCGAATGCGGCCGTACGAGAGCAGCAGGCATCATCGGGTTGGGACACCGAGGGGTTCGTGATCGCGCTGGTGTCGCTCGGTGTCAGCGTGCCCGTTACCGCTCTGGCTGCGAGCATCTCCGACCTGCCGGGCCTCATCGTCGCGTGGACCGGACTGGTTGGCATAAACGTCGCCAACGCCTGGGGCCGGCGTCGCGCCCGCAAACGCTGAGCGGACCAGTGGCTCGGTAGGCTCTCCCGCTGGATCTGTCCGGCGCCTGCGCGGATGTGTCGCAGGCGTCCTAGCACGACGCGGTGGTCGCTGCGCTGGGTCCTCAGGTTGCAGGCAGAGGAGTACGTCGTCCGCTACGGCGGGTGGGACGAGATCCACCGACCGTCAACGAGGTAGGTACGGCTGTCCCAGCCACCGCCGAGCAGCACACGACCACGCTCCAGACCCGACATCCAGCCCACCGTACGAGGCTCGTGTCCGTGTTGGAACGTAGGCTGAGCGCCATGAGCGTTCGCCGGGTGATGGGCACCGAGGTCGAGTACGGCATCTCGGTGCAGGGTCAGCCGACGGCCAACCCGATGCTTGCCTCAACGCAGGTGGTCAACGCGTGGGCAAATGCGGACCTGCGGGCCCGCCGCGCGCGGTGGGACTTCGAGGAGGAGAGCCCACTGCGGGACGCGCGCGGCTTCGAGATGTCGCGTGATACCGCCGACTCGACCCTGCTCACCGACGAGGACCTCGGCCTCGCCAACGTGATCCTGACCAACGGGGCACGTCTCTACGTCGACCATGCGCATCCGGAGTACTCCACCCCCGAGGTGACCGGCCCGCGGGCTGCCGTCCTGTGGGACAAGGCCGGCGAGCTGGTGATGCAGCGCGCCGCCGCGCTGGCCTCGCAGATGCCCAAGAGCCCGGACATCTTGTTGTACAAGAACAACGTCGACAACAAGGGCGCTTCTTATGGCGCGCATGAGAACTACCTGATGGATCGCAGCACACCGTTCGGCGAGATCGTGCAGCACCTGGTGCCGTTCTTCGTCACCAGGCAAGTCGTCTGCGGCGCGGGCAGAGTGGGCAGGCGGCAGGATGGCAGCGAAAGCGGCTTTCAGATCAGCCAGCGCGCCGACTACTTTGAGGTCGAGGTGGGGCTGGAGACAACCCTGAAGCGGCCGATCATCAACACCCGCGACGAGCCACATGCCGACCCGGCCAAGCACCGGCGACTCCATGTGATCATCGGGGACGCCAACCTCGCCGAGGTGTCCACGTTTCTCAAGCTGGGCAGCACGTCCCTGGTGCTGCGGATGATCGAGGACGGCGCGCTGCCGCTCGACCTGACGCTGGAGCGGCCCGTCCGTGAGCTCCGCGACGTCTCCTACGACTCGTCCCTACGGCACCTGTTGACGCTGCGCGATGGCCGCAAGATGACGGCGGTCCAGGTCCAGTGGGAATACCTGGAGCATGCCCGTAAGCACGTCGAGCGCACTCATGGCTCCGACGTCGACGCGGAGACCGCCGAGGTGCTGGAGCGCTGGGCGTCGGTGCTCGACCGGCTCGAGGCCGACCCGATGCAGCTGCGCGGCGAGCTCGACTGGGTGGCCAAGCTGTCGCTGCTCGAGCAGTACCGCGATCGGGACGGCCTCAGCTGGGACAACGCCAAGTTGCAGTTGGTCGACCTGCAGTATGCAGACATTCGCCCAGCCAAGGGGCTCTATCACCGACTGGTGCGGCTGGGTCGGATGCAACGGCTGGTCGACGATGACGCAGTTGCCTCGGCCGTGACCGACCCACCGGCCGACACCCGGGCGTATTTCCGCGGCCGGTGCCTGGCTCAGTATCCCGATCGGGTGGCGGCGGCGTCCTGGGACTCAGTGATCTTCGACCTGCCGGGTCGCGAGTCGTTGCAGCGGATCCCGACGCTCGACCCGGTCCGCGGTACCCGCGAACATGTCGGTGGACTACTGGACGCCTGCGACACGGCCGAACAACTGTTCGCGGCGCTGACCAGGCAGTGAAGGCGGTTAGGGTCGTCCATGCACGGTGCGCACCGTGCATGGTTCGTGCGCGAGCGGAGAGGGTGATGAGTCATGGCCAGTGATGGCGGCCAGCAGCACCGCAGCAGCAAGCGCGGCGGGGCGAGCCAGGAGGAGCCGGAGACTGCGGTCAGCGAGGAGTTGACCGAGCGCAAGGAACGGCTCGACGAAGACGTCGACGCCATCCTGGACGAGATCGATGACGTGCTGGAAGAGAACGCCGAGGACTTCGTCCGCTCGTTCGTGCAGAAGGGTGGCCAGTGAACACTCGGCCCACCGAATCGCAAGCTGGCTTCTCCGCGCGCCTGCCCGGCGCCTACCTTGCTCCCGGCTCGGCGTCCTTTGCTGACTTCGTGGCCGGACAGACCCCCGATGTGCTCCCCAGCTCCCGGAGCGCGGCTGTTGCGGCTACCACCGGGCTGGAGGTGCCGCACGGCACGACGATCGTGGCGGCGACCTTCGCCGGCGGAGTGGTGATGGCCGGCGACCGGCGGGCCACCATGGGCAACATCATCGCCCAGCGCGACATCGAGAAGGTGTTCCCCGCCGATGAGTACTCCTGCGTCGGCATCGCCGGCACCGCCGGCCTCGCTGTCGAGGTGGTGCGGCTATTCCAGACCGAGCTCGAGCACTACGAGAAGATCGAAGGCACCCCGCTGTCATTGGACGGCAAGGCCAACCGGCTGGCCGGGATGATCCGCGCCAACCTAGGGATGGCCATGCAGGGGCTGGCCGTCGTGCCGCTGTTCGCCGGGTACGACCCGCACCACGACGGAGGACGCATCTTCTCCTACGACGTGACCGGCGGGCGCTACGAGGAGACAGCGTTCCACGCGGTCGGGTCCGGGTCCCTGTTTGCCCGCGGCTCGTTGAAGAAGCTCTATAAGGACGGTTTGGCCGAACGTGACTGCGTGACCGCAACCGTTCAGGCGCTGTACGACGCGGCCGACGATGACTCGGCCACCGGCGGGCCCGACCTGGCCCGCCGGATCTTTCCGGTGGTGGCCGTGGTCACTGCGGAGGGTTATCGGCGCCTGCCGGACGACGAGGTCGCCGTTCTTGCCGATGAGATCGTCGCTGCCCGGATGGGCCGGCCCGACGGGCCGGCCGCCCCGCTGACATGACGCCCACAGTGACCGCCGACTGCCTCTGGGGAGACCTGCAGTGACCGCACCGTTCTACGTCTCACCCGAGCAGTTGATGAAGGACCGGGCCGACTTCGCCCGCAAGGGCATCGCCCGGGGGCGCAGCGTCGTGGTGGTCCCGTACGCCGACGGCATCTGTTTCGTTGCGGAGAACCCATCGCAGGCCTTGCACAAGGTCTCCGAGATCTACGACCGGATCGCTTTCGCAGCGGTCGGGCGGTACAACGAGTTCGAAAACCTGCGGATTGCGGGCGTGCGGCTGGCGGACTTGCGCGGATACTCCTACGACCGCCGCGACGTCACCGGCCGAGCGCTGGCCAACGCCTACGCGCAGACGCTGGGGACGATCTTTTCGTCCGGCGGGGAGAAGCCGTACGAGGTGGAGATCTTTGTTGCCGAGGTGGGCGACGCGCCCGGGGACGACCAGGTGTACCGCCTGACCTACGACGGCTCGGTGGCGGACGAGCAGCGGTTTGCGGTGATGGGCGGTGCCGCCGAGCGGCCGGTGGCCTGGCTGAGCGAGCACTACCGTGAGGGGTTGACCCGCGGCGAGGCGGTGCGGCTGGCGGTGCAAGCGCTGGCCCACAACGATGAAACCCCTCGAGAGATACCCGCTCAAGACGTGGAGGCGGCCGTACTGGACCGCACGCGCGGACAGCAGCGCAAGTTCCTGAGGCTGTCCGACGAGGCTGTGGCCGCCTCGCTTGCCGAGGGCTGATGCACGCAGGTGACGTGACGACTAGTCGCCGCCCTGCCGCTCGGCCCACAGCGCGGCCTGGGTGCGGTCCATGACCCCGATGCGGTGGAACGCCGAGGTTAGATGGGCCTTCACCGTGCGCTCGCTGATCGCCAGTCGCCGGGCGATCTGCTTGTTGGCCAGTCCATCTCTGACCAGAGCGAGGATCTCCCACTCGCGCGGGGTGAGGGCGTCGGCGGCCTGCTGCCGGTTGCGGCGTCCACGGTCCCGAGCGCTCAGCATCTCCCTGGCCGCTCGCGGGTGCAGCGGGGACTCCCCGCGAACAGCGGCGTGCACTCCCGCGAGCAGTTCCTCGGGTTCTGCGTCCTTCAACAGGTAGCCGATGGCTCCCGCTTCAAGAGCCGCCACGATCCGTTCCCGGTCGGAGAAGGACGTCAGGATCACCACCTGGGCGGCGGGCGCTTGATCCTGCAGCAGCCGCGTTGCGGTCACCCCGTCGGTGTCCGGCATCTGCAGGTCCATCAGCACTACGTCCGGGCCGTGTTCCAGCACCTGCTCGACGGCCTCGGCGCCGGTGCCCGCCATGCCGACGACGACGATCCGTTCGTCCATGCTCAGCAGCTGGTGCAGACCGTTGCGCACCATCGGGTGATCGTCGGCGAGCACAACGCGGATCTCCGCGGCCGTCATGGCAGCGACACCTCCAATGTCAGCCGGGTACCTTCGCCGGGCACCGAATGCACGTGCAGCCTGCCACCGACGACCCGCACCAGGTCGCGAAGCGATCGCAATCCGAAATGCTGGGCGGGCACCGGTTGGTCCGGGTCGAAGCCAGCCCCGTCATCGACGACCTCGAGCACCACGGTCCCACTCGGCACCCCCTGCTGGCGCACGCACACCTGCAGGTGTTGCGGTCTGCCGTGCCGCAGCGCATTGCGGATGGCTTCTTGTGCAGTCCGCCAAAGCAAGGAGACGACCTCCTCGGGGATGTGCTGGGTGTCGATGACGTCGAGCTCAACGCGTACGCCGGCGGTGCTGGCGGGGGCCACCAGGTCATCCAATGCAGCGGCCAGACCCGCGGTGTGCAGGTCGGGCGGGTAGATCTCGACGAGCAGTGACCGCAGCGTGCGTAGGGACTGCCGCACTCGGCCCGCCAGAGTCTCCAGCCGGTGGCTGAGGTCCGGCTCGCTGGTCGACCGACTGCTCGCAGCGAGTGCGAAGGCGGTGCCGGCCAGGTCTTGGACGACACCGTCGTGCAGGTCGCGGGCGACCCTGCGGCGCTCGACATCGGAGGCCTCGACGGCGGCAAGCAGCAGGCCCTCCCGCTCGGTGGCGGCGGTGTCCAGCCGTCGCGCCAACAGCCACACCAAGGGAACCGACATCCCCAAGAACAGCAGCAACCCACCCACCGAGATCGGACGGAAGGCCCCGAAGACCTCATCGGCGCGGCTGGTGACGTCTGCTGCGGAGAAGTACACCTCGAACAGCAGCGGGTCACCTTCGGGGGAGCGCACCTGCGTGTAGACCTCGACCACGTCGCCCAGCGGCCGGTCGAAGACGTTCTCGTCCTTGGACAGGTCGCTGCGTTCGGCTTCGGTGCCACCCATCTCCAGCACTGCGAGCTCGTCGCCGCCGAGCTCGAAGTCGCGCCCGATGAGCTGCGGCACATCGGAGTAGAGCACGGTCCCTTCGACGTCCCACAGCTTGACGCGCATCACTGGGCCGCCCATCACGCGGCTCTGCGAGATGCGGTCGAACCGGTCGCGCGCACCCTGGTTGCCGCCCACCAACCCACGGGGGAGTGCAGGTTGGATGACCGAACGGGCCAGCAGGTCGGTGGTGGCCTTCGCATCCAGGACTGCTTCCTCCTGGGCCGCTCGCCGGCTGAGCCCGCCAGTTGCGTACGCGACGAGAGTCGCGGCGATGAGCCCGGCGGCCACGTACTGCAGCACAGGACGGTGCCAACTCGGTCGAGTCGACGCCGCCCTGGCTGTGGGCAACAACCGTGAGGACATACCTGCCCCCCCTGACGACGGAGCACTCAGTGTGCCAAGTCCGCAGGCCCCCGGGGGCCACAACGGCTCAGAAGCGCATTGCCCTTGCATGTCTGGCCGCTGGCGACGTTCCGAGCCCGCCAGCCGATGCGGTCCGTGCCGGAGGAGTTCAGGACTCGGCGGGTCCGGTCGAAGGAGCCGCTCGGTCCGGTGGTCTTCGCCGTGCCCCGCGCGGACACGCTTCCGTCGTGCAGGATCCGCCACTTCCACTTCTGGCCGTTGACGTTGCTGTCGACCTCGCCCTCAACTTCGATTCTGCCGTCGTCCGACTTCGCCTTCAGCTTCCAGTCGGCGCTGCCTGAGCAGCTGCCCTCACGCCGCACTTCACGGTCGCCGGCCTGGGCGGGTAGTGCGGTGACGACGGTGACGCTCAAGATGGTGGCCGCTGCGGCGGCGACTGCTCTGCGGGTGGTGTTCATGCCGGGTCTTCCCTGCTGCTGGGGGGCCGCGGTGGTGCGGTAGGTACAGCGTGCCTGCGCGGCGAGTGCCGCGGTATCGGCGAATGGTCGTAGGACGACCGGGCCGGTGCGTGGCACCACTGCCGACCGGCTCGCCCCGCGTCGTGGGCACGTTCGGTCAGGATTCGACATAGGCTGTGCGGGTGGACCGCCGGATCTACGGGATCGAGAACGAGTACGGCGTCACCTGCACCTTCCGGGGGCAGCGGCGTCTGTCTCCGGACGAGGTCGCCCGTTACCTGTTCCGTCGGGTCGTGTCGTGGGGTCGCAGCAGCAACGTGTTCCTGCGCAACGGTGCGCGGCTGTATCTGGACGTCGGCAGCCACCCCGAGTACGCCACCCCCGAGTGCGACGACATCAGCGAGCTGGTGGCGCACGACAAGGCCGGTGAGCGGATCCTGGAGGGGTTGGTGGTCGACGCTGAGCGCCGACTGCGCGACGACGGCATCGTCGGCGACGTCTACCTGTTCAAGAACAACACTGATTCGGCGGGCAACTCCTACGGGTGCCACGAGAACTATCTGGTGACCCGCCAGGGTGAGTTCAGCCGGTTGGCCGACGTGCTCATCCCGTTCCTCGTCAGCCGCCAGGTCATCGTCGGCGCGGGCAAGGTACT
This sequence comes from Nocardioidaceae bacterium, assembly GCA_013696365.1. Taxonomy (GTDB): domain Bacteria; phylum Actinomycetota; class Actinomycetes; order Propionibacteriales; family Nocardioidaceae; genus JACCVL01. The sequence continues at coordinate 16,592 of JACCYS010000091.1, read as the reverse complement.
GCAGACACCGCGGGGGACGGTGTTTGCGCTCAGCCAGCGCGCCGAGCACATCTGGGAGGGCGTCTCCAGCGCCACCACCCGATCCCGCCCAATCATCAACACCCGGGACGAGCCGCACGCCGACGCCGAGAAGTACCGCCGGCTGCACGTCATCGTGGGCGACTCGAACATGAACGAGACCACCACGATGCTCAAGCTGGCCAGCACCGACCTGGTACTGCGGATGATCGAAGAGGGCGTCGTGATGCGCGACCTCACGCTGGAGAACCCCATCCGGGCGATCCGCGAGATCTCTCACGACATGACCGGTCGTCGTCGGGTGCGGCTGGTGAACGGACGAGAAGCCAGCGCTCTGGAGATCCAGACCGAGTACCTCAGCCGGGCCAGGGACTTCGTTGATCGGCGCTCGCTCCAGACACCCCTGATCGAGCGCACGCTCGACCTGTGGGAGCGCTCGCTCAAGGCGGTGGAGTCTGGCGATCTGTCGCTGGTTGAGCGAGAGATTGACTGGGTCACCAAATACACCCTGATCGACCGCTACCGAGCCAAGCACGAGTTGCTGTGGGGGGATGCGCGGGTTGCCCAACTGGATCTCTCCTACCACGACATTAACCGCAACCGCGGTCTGTACTACCTGCTGGAGAAGCGCGGCTCAGTGGCCCGCACATCGTCGGATCCGGCAGTCTTCCGCGCCAAGTCAGTGCCACCGCAGTCGACGCGTGCCCGACTGCGAGGAGACTTCATCCGCCGGGCACAAGAGCGGCGGCGGGACTTCACCGTCGACTGGGTGCACCTCAAACTCAACGACCAGGCGCAGCGCACTGTGCTGTGCAAGGACCCGTTCCGCTCGCATGACGAGCGGGTGCACCGACTGATCGAGTCAATGTAAAACCGCCTGATCGAATCAATGCAAGCCTGCCTGAGAGTCCCTCTCAGGCAGCACAGTTACGCTCACCCAGCCTCATCCCCGACCGCGAAGGACGCCGCCTTGCGCCGCCGACTTGCCCTGCTTGCCGTACCGCTCCTGCTGATCCCGGCCGCCTGCGGCGGGACCGGCTCTGACTCCAGCAGCGCCGACGACACCCAAACGTCGGCCGAGGAGACCACCGAGAGCACCGAGCCTGCGGCGGGGGAGGGCGAGAGCACCCCGGAGGCCGACGGACCGGAAAGCGCTCCGACCGGCGATCTCGACGGGGTGGACGTCACCGGTGAACTGGGCAGCCAGCCGAAGGTCACGGTGGATGCACCGTTCACCACCGACAAGACCACCGTGCAGATCGTGGAGGAGGGCGATGGCGAGGCGATCGGCGCCGGAGACCAGGTGACCGCGCAGTATGTCGTCATCGACGGCAAGACCGGCAAGACGTTGGAGAGCTCATGGCAAACCGGCCAGCCGGTGCCGTTGGAGATGGACGCTCAACGGCTGTTGCCCGGTTTGTACTCCGGCATCATCGACCAGCCCGTCGGCAGCAGGCTCGCCATTGGCCTCACCTCGGAGGATGCGTTCGGTGAAGCGGGCAACCCGCAGCTGGGCGTCAAGCCGGACTCTGCGCTGGTGTTCGTTGCCGACCTGATCGAGCGTCAGCCGGCGCCCGAGCCGCCGCCAGAGCCGGCCAGCGACCCGCTACAGATGGCGGAGGGCGCCAACAAGGACGCGCCAGCTGACCTGCCAACCCTCGACGTCGACGACAAGGGCGTACCGCAAAAGTTCAGTGCTAGTGGCTCGGTGCCCAAGGACGTGCAGGAACTGGTGGCCGCGCCGATCATTGTGGGCGACGGGCCAAAGGTCGAGGCCGGCCAGACGCTCACCGTGCATTACCTGGGGCAGCTCTATCCCGACGGTGAGATCTTCGACCAGTCATGGGAGCGCGGCGAGACCTTCGATTTTCAGTTGGGTGCTGGGGGGGTGATCCCGGGTTGGGATCAGGGGCTGGAGGGTCAGACCGTCGGTAGCCGCGTTGTGCTGGCCATCCCCAGTGACCTGGCGTATGGCCCGCAGGGCAGCCCGCCCACCATCCCGGCCGACACCGATCTGCTGTTCGTGGTCGACATCCTCGGCGCCAACGGCCCCTGACCCCACCACCCGCCTCCCACACCACCCCTGTCATCCGGCCGGGGAGGGATGGGGGCGCAGCTGGCGAGAGCGGGTCGTTGGGCCGAATGCCGGCCAAGTTCGGGTAGCGTCGCATGATGTGACAGCCCGTAAGTCTGAGCGGTTGATGAACCTGGTCATCGCCCTCCTGGTCAGCCAGGGTTACGTGAGCAAGGACCGCATCCGGCGTGTCGTGGAGGGCTACCGGGACCAGACCGATGAGGCCTTCGAAAAGATGTTCGAGCGCGACAAAGAGGAGTTGCGTGAGATCGGCATCCCGATCGAACTCGGCAGCAACGACAAGATGTTCGACGACGAGCCGGGCTACCGGATCCGCCGCGACGCATTCGAGCTACCCCGCATCGACCTGGAGCCCGACGAGGCCGCTGCCGTCGGCCTCGCTGCTCGGGTGTGGCAGCACGCCCGGTTGGCCCGGCAGACCTCGACCGCAGTCCTCAAACTGAAAGCCGCCGGGGTGGCGGTGGACAGCGAGGCGTTAACCCTGGTCGAGCCGCTGCTGGCCGCGTCCGAGGCCGCCTTCGAGCCGTTGTGGGACGCAGTGGTCGCCCGCCGTCAGGTTACCTTCGGTTACCGGCGGCCCGGACACGAGCCGACGACCCGGCGGGTGCAGCCGTGGGGGGTGCTGTCGTGGCGTGGACGCTGGTACCTCATCGGCCACGACCTGGACCGTACCGCTGAGCGAATGTTTCGATTGTCGCGAGTCACCGGTCCCGTCGAGGCCACCGGCCCGTCGTACGCCTTTGAGGTGCCAGCAGGCACCGACCTGCGGGCGCTTGCCCGGCAGTTGGAGCCGCGACCGGCCGAGGGCACGGCTACAGTGCGGCTACTCGCCGGGCAGGGGCAGGCCCTGCGTCGCCGCGCCAGCAGTGTCACGGCAGCCCGCGACGGCTGGGACGCCGTCGAGCTGCCGCTGCTCGACCCGGTGCTGCTCGCCGCGGAGGTCGTGGCGCTCGGTCCGGCTGCCGTGGTGGTCGCACCTCCCGAGGTGCGCGAAGCGGTGGTCCACCGACTGCAGCGACTGGCCGGCGAGGCGGTGTCGCGATGAATGACCGCGCCGCTGACCAGGTGCAGCGCATGCTTGCACTGGTGCCGTACCTCAAGGATCGAGCGGGTGTGCCTGTCGAGCAGGTGGCCCGCGACTTCGACGTGCCTGCGGCAACCGTGGTCCGCGACCTCAATGTGCTGTGGTTCTGCGGGCTGCCCGAGGCCGTCACCGGCGAGATGATCGACGTCGACATGGACGCACTCGATAGCGAGGGGGTGGTGCGTCTCGACAACGCCGACTTCCTCGGTCGCCCACTGCGGCTGACCGTGCACGAGGCGTTGGCGTTGATCGTGGCGCTGCGTACGCTCCGGGAGACAGCGGCTGCCGGGACGACCGAGGCCATCGACCGCGCCTTAGCCAAGCTCGAGTCGGCCGCTGGTGACGGCGCAGCAGCCGCTCGGCAGGTGCAGGTGGTGGCCGCTCCGATGGATGCACGGGTCGGTGCTGCGGCGCAGCAGGCGCTGCACGAAGGCCGCCGCGTGCACCTCGACTATCTGGTGCCGTCGCGGGACGAGACCACGGCCCGCGATGTCGACCCGCTGCGGCTGTTCAGCGCAGAGGGGCACACGTATCTCGAGGGCTGGTGCTACCGCGCTGAGGGGGTGCGGCTGTTTCGGCTCGACCGAGTAGTGAGTCTCGAGGTGCTCGATCAACCGGCCGCTCCGCCAACACAGGCCCGTTCACGCGACCTGTCCGAGGGGCTCTTCCAGCCCGGTGATGACGACCTGATAGCGGTACTCGACGTGGCGCCATCGGCTATATGGATCGCTGAGCAGCACCGGGTCGACTCTCGGGTCGAGCTTGCGGACGGTTGGCTGCGCGTCCAGATGCGGGTGGCCGACGAGGATTGGCTGCTGCATCTGGTGCTGCGCGCCTCCGGCGACGTCGCCGTGGTGCAGCCGACAGCGGTCGCATTGAGGATCACGGCCACGGCGCGTGCCGCTTTGGCCGCCTACGCAGTACCGTGAGCGGTGACGCAGTACGACGCAGCGTGAGCAAGTGTTCGGGTGCTGTGCACAATCAGCAGCGCGTCTGGATGCGAACCACCCTTAGGATGGATGCGAATCACGACGAAGGAGTTTGTCATGCCGGGTCCCACTGAGCTCATCATCATCGCCGTGGTGCTTATTCTGCTGTTCGGTGCCAAGCGTTTGCCTGACCTGGCGCGCGGCTCCGGTCAGGCGCTGCGCATCTTCAAGTCCGAGACCAAAGGGCTGGCCTCGGATGACGCAAAGACTGACGCCGACCCGCACGGCCGGCCACTGCCGCCCAGTGCCCAGTCCACCCAGCAGGCACCCCCGCCCGCGGCCCCTCCTGCCCAGCAGCAGTCGCAGGACGGCATCTCGCGCGACCAGCAGCTCTGATCCAGCACCGCCGTGGCCTTCACCCTGCGACGCTCACCGGGCACTCCCAGCCCCGGCGGTGGCTCCCAGCCTGACGGGTCGATGACCCTCGTCGAGCACCTCTACGAGTTGCGCAACCGGCTGTTCAAGGCCTGCCTGGCCATTCTTGTGGTCGCGGTGACGGCGGCCTTCTTCTACGACGAGATCTTCGCCATTCTCACCGAGCCGTTCTTCAGCCAGGTCCGGAGGCTCGCGGAGGAACGCGACATCGAGGCCGAGCTCACCATCAACGACGTTGCCGGTCCGTTGATTTTGCGGATCAAGATCGCGTTGGTCTCGGGCCTGGTGCTCGCCAGTCCGATCTGGCTATGGCAGATCTGGGCGTTCATTCTTCCTGGTTTGCACCGCAAAGAGCGGCGCTGGTCCACGCTCTTCGCGCTCATCGCGGGTCCGCTTTTCATGGGCGGGGCGTTGCTCGGCTACTACGTCTTGCCGAAGGGCATCGGCGTGCTGCTCGACTTCACCCCCATCGAGGTGGCGAACCTGGTGGAGGTGGACCGCTACCTCAACTTCATCCTGCGAATGCTGTTGGCGTTCGGGGTGTCGTTCGAGATCCCCTTGTTCATCGTGCTGCTGAACCTCGCCGGGGTCGTGAGTGGGCGAGCGCTTGCCGCAAACCGCGCCTGGATCGTGGTCGGCGTGTTCGTCTTCGCCGCGATCGCCACCCCCTCCACCGACCCGGTCAGCATGTTGTTCCTCGCCGTCCCGGTCACCGGGCTGTTCCTGGTGTCGGAGCTTGTCGCCCGGCTCGTCGACCGGCGTCGAGCCCGCGCCGGCAACAATTTCGACAGTTACGACCCGGACGAGCCGTCCCCACTGCAGCTACGAGACGGCCCGGACGAGTACGCCCGGCCAAGCCAACTCGACGAGCCCCCCGAGGACAGTTGGGACGATGACGAGCGTGCCTGAGTCCGGCTTGGAGACTGCCGACCCGTTCAACTTGCCTGACTGGATCGGCACCGGTGACAGCACGTGGACCACCAGCGACTCTGTGGGGGATGCCCGCGTCGACGGAGTGTTGGTCGGCACAGAGAAGCTGGAGCTTTCCGTGCTGGCCGCGGATGTCGCCTATCCGGCTGCTTTGGTCTCCGAACGGCTGCGGCACGACGTGCACCAGGCCTGGGTGCACGGTGAGGTACTCCTGCTCAGCCAAGGAGAAGGCTTCGTGCTGGCAGTCCCCGGCACGTCGCTGGATGTGGACACCTTGTATGAGGTGATCCGGCGTTTCGCCCGGGCGGTGGGCGCCGCTCCCGCATGTTTCACTGTCGCGCTGCAACTGTGATCGAAACGATGGGTGCGCAGGTCACGGTGCTGACCAACCCGACAGCGGGTGCCGGCCGCGCCGGCCGGGTGGCTGCCGCAGCGGTCGACCAGTTGCGTCGGCGCGGCCTGCCGGTGGCGGTGATATGGGGTCGCAACGCGCTGCATGCCGCTGAGCTCGCGCAGGCATCCGTGGAGCGCTCTGATGCTGCCCTGGTGGTCGTCGGCGGTGACGGCATGGTGCACCTGGCCGCCCAGGTGCTGAGCGGCACCTCGATACCGCTGGGTGTGGTGCCGGCGGGCTCCGGAAACGACGTCGCACGGATGCTGGGACTGCCGCAGCACAGTGCTGCCGGAGCAGCTGACGTGATCGCCGATGCCCTGGTGGACCGACGTATCGGGTCGGTGGATGTCGCCGCGGTGTCAGCGGCTGGGTTGACAGCGCAGGTCGTCAGCGCGCTGGCGACGGGTTTCGACGCCCGGGTCAACGAGCGAGCCGCCCGGATGCGGGCGTGCTGGGGGCGGTCGCGTTACGCCGCAGCGACCGTCGCTGAGCTTGGGTGTTTCACCCCGCTGCAGTATTCACTGCGGCTGGACGGTGTGCGCACCGACGTCGAGGCGATACTGGTGGCGGTCTGCAACGGGCCGACCTACGGAGGCGGTCTGCCCATCTGCCCACCCGCGGACCCGCGGGACGGACTACTCGACGTGGTGATCGTCGAGGCGATGAGCACCGCCCAGCTGCTGCGGGCGACGCCCAGGCTGCTTCGCGGGACCCATACCCACCATCGGTCATATCAACACCTTCGAGCCCGGACGGTGTCCATCGAAGCCGCAGACGTGGTGACGTACGGTGACGGTGAGCGGCTCATCTCGCCGCCGATGGCTGTCACGGTGCAGCCGGGGGCCCTGCAGATGCTGGCCCGGTGAGGCCGCGCCGAGCGGGCACCACCCCCGTACGCTGAGGCCATGACCACACCGGCCGGGCAGTACGCCCGGTTCAGGTCCGACCAGCGGCACCCCGCGCTTGCTGAGTTCCGCGGCCTCTACGACTTTGCCTTCGACGTCTTCCAGGTCGAGGCCTGCCGGTCGCTCGAGGACGGGCACGGAGTGCTGGTGGCCGCACCCACCGGATCAGGCAAGACGCTGGTCGGCGAGTTTGCAGTGCATCTTGCGTTGCGTCAGGGCCGCAAGTGCTTCTACACCGCACCGATCAAGGCGTTGTCCAACCAGAAATTCACCGAGCTGACCGCTCGCTACGGCGCCGAGCAGGTCGGCCTGCTCACCGGCGACAACGCGATCAACGGCGACGCTCCGGTGGTCGTGATGACCACCGAGGTTCTGCGCAACATGCTGTACGCCGGGTCGCCGATGTTGGCTGGGCTTGGCTACGTGGTGATGGACGAGGTGCACTACCTCGCCGACCGCTTTCGCGGGGCGGTCTGGGAGGAGGTCATCATCCACCTCGCCGACACCGTCTCGCTGGTGTCGCTGTCGGCCACGGTGTCCAACGCTGAGGAGTTCGGCGAGTGGTTGTCCACGGTGCGTGGAGACACCGTCACTGTCGTCGAGGAGCGGCGCCCGGTGCCGCTGTTCCAGCATGTGCTGGTTGGCCGCCGGTTGCTCGACCTGTTCGCGGACGACGGCGCGGCGCCGGGCTCGGGCACCCGGGTGAACCGCGCGCTGGAACACATCGCTCGCGATGACTGGCGCAGCCAACGAGGGCAGCGCCGCAGCCGGGGCGGGCCGCGAGCCCGGTCGGGCGGCAGAGCTACCGCGGCGCGAGGCGGTCACCGGCACTGGACTCCGACCCGAGCCGAGGTCGTTGAGCGGCTGGACGCTGCCGGTCTGCTGCCGGCGATCGTGTTCGTCTTCAGCCGCGCCGGCTGTGCTGCCGCCGTTGAACAGGTGCTGGCTGCCAACCTGCGGCTGACCAGCCACGACGAGCAGACGGCGATCCGGGCGTTGGTGCAGGACCGCTGCGCGCACCTTCCCGACGCGGATTTGCGGGTGCTCGGCTACCACGACTTCGCCGAGGGGTTGGCTCGCGGTGTCGCCGCGCACCATGCCGGCATGCTCCCCACCTTCAAGGAGGTGGTCGAGGAGCTCTTTGCGCGCGGACTGGTGCGGGTGGTGTTCGCCACCGAGACGCTGGCGCTGGGGATCAACATGCCGGCCCGGTCGGTGGTGATCGAGAAGCTGTCGAAATGGAACGGCGAGACCCACGCCGACATCACGCCGGGGGAATACACCCAGCTCACGGGGCGGGCCGGGCGGCGCGGCATCGACGTCGAGGGGCATGGTGTGGTGCTGTGGCAACCGGGGTTGGACGCCAAGGCGGTCGCGGGGTTGGCATCGACGCGCACCTATCCGTTGCGCTCTAGCTTTCGTCCGTCGTACAACATGGCGGTCAACCTGGTCCGCCAGGTTGGTCGGCTGCCGGCGCGTGAGCTGCTGGAGCAGTCGTTTGCGCAGTTCCAGGCCGACCGGGCGGTGGTGGGCCTGGCGCGCCAGGTGCGCCGCAGCGAGGAGGCGCTGGCTGGGTACGCCGAGGCGGCTAGCTGTGATCGCGGTGACTTCCTGGACTACGCGGGGTTGCGGCGGGCGATCAGCGAGCGTGAGCGACAGCTGGCCAAGCGCCGCCGTTCGGTGGCCCGCGAGGAGGTCGTGCAGTCGCTGGAGCAGTTGCGACCCGGCGATGTGATCTGGGTGCCGGCGGGGCGGTGGGCCGGGCCCGCGGTCATCGTGGACCTCGGCACCCGCGCGGACCGCGACGGACCGCGACCGATGGTGCTCACCGCGGAGCGGCACGCGCGCCGCCTGTCCATGGTCGACTTCGATGTCCCGGTCGCCGCCGCCACCCGGATGCGGCTGCCGAAGTCCTTCAACGCTCGCAATCCGCAGTCTCGGCGCGACCTCGCCTCGTCCCTTCGCCAGGTGATCAGCGAGGTACGGCGGCCGCCTACAACCGGCAACACCGACCGGCACGGCGCTTCATCGCTGCCTGACGTTACCGGGGAGGACAACGAATTGACGCGTCTGCGGGCTGCCCTCCGAGAGCATCCCTGCCATGACTGCCCGGAGCGCGAGAGCCACGCCCGCTGGGCGGAACGGTGGACCAGGCTCGAGCGTGACACTCAACAGCTGCGTCGGCGGATCGAACAGCGCACCAACACGATCGCCAGGGACTTCGACAAAGTGTGCGAGGTGCTCGACGAGCTGGGCTATCTGCACGGCGACGAGGTGAGCGACGACGGAGGACGGCTGGGTCGGATGTACACCGAGCTCGATCTCGTCGGCGCCGAGTGCCTGCGGACCGGTGTCTGGGACGGCCTGGACCCGGCCGAGCTGGCCGCCGCGCTGTCCGGGCTGGTGTTCGAGGCCCGCAACCCCGAGGACGCCGAACCGCCACGGCTGCCACGCGGCAACGTCCGTGAGGTGGTGGCCCGCACGATCTCCCTGTGGGCAACGCTGGAACGGCTCGAGCACGACCACCGGCTCCCGGGAATGCGTCGGCCGGACTACGGGTTCGCCTGGGCGGCGTGGCGATGGACCTCGGGTGCCGGCCTGGAAGAGGTACTCACCGAGAGCGAGCTGGCAGCGGGTGACTTTGTCCGCAACGTGAAGCAGCTCATCGACTTGACTGGCCAGGTCGCCGACGCGGCTGGTCCCGGCCCGCTGCGCGAGACCGCCAGAGTCACGCTCGGCGCACTGCGCCGCGGGGTGGTTGCCTACACCGCCGTCTCCACCTAGCCCTAGGCGATCATCCGAGGGTTATGGCCACGGCGGGCGCTCAGTCCTGCGGCCGCAGCGGTGCCAGTGCCTGCACCGCCCGGTCGGCGCTGCCGCCGAGCCCCCAGCGTTTGACGTGCTCGTCCCAGCCGGCTCGGCGATCCTCGTCCCAGGCCGACAGCTGCACCGACGCCGCCGACAGGTCGAGGTCACCGACGACGCCCACCACGGTCGGGGCCACCGACAGGTAGTCACCGGCGGCCGCCAGCCGTTTGGCCTGTGACCCGGCCGGGCCAGACCCGGCGGTGGCAGCCCGCAGGATGCCCAGCAAGCTGTCGTGCGCGGCGAGCAGCGAGGCGGCGGTCTTGTCGCCGATCCCCTTGACACCGGGTAGCCCGTCGGACGGGTCGCCACGCAGCACTGCGAAGTCGGCGTACTGCTGGGGCTCGACGCCGTACCGCGCCCGCACGCGGGCGGCGTCCACCACCTCCAGCCTGCCCACCCCGCGGGCGGTGTAGAGCACTCGGACTTCGCGCTCGTCGTCGATCAGCTGGAACAGGTCACGGTCGCCGGTCACCACATCAACCGGCCCATCAGTCTGGGCGGTTAGTGAGCCGATCACGTCGTCCGCCTCGTGCTCGGCGGCACCGACCACCGGCACCCCCAGCAGGGCGAGGGTGTCCCGGATCACCGGCACCTGCGCGGCCAGCGGGTCCGACGTCCGTTCGACATCGGGGTCAGCGGCGACCTCGGTGACCACCCGGTGCGCCTTGTACGACGGCAGCAGAGCCACCCGCCAGGCCGGGCGCCAGTCGTCATCCCAGCAGGCCACCACCGATGCGGGGGAGTGCTCGCCGACCAGTCGGGCGATGAAGTCGAGGAGCCCGCGCACCGCGTTGACCGGTGTGCCGTCGGGTGCGGTCAGTGTGTCCGGAACCCCGAAATAGGCCCGGAAGTACAGCGAGGCAGTGTCCAAGAGCATCAGTGCAGGGCGGGTGCTCATGGGTGCAGTCAAGCGCACCCGGGCTTACCTGCGGCAACCCCAGGGCAAGGTTCTCGCCGGCACGTCGATGAGTTTCTGCGCCGGCCGAGGTCTACCGCACGGAGCCCGACGCCACTAGCGTCAAACCGACTGAGAGGAGCACAGCAATGAGCGGGGTACGCGTACTTGTCGGCACCCGTAAGGGTGCGTTCGTCCTGACCGCAGATGGGGGCCGCACCACATGGCAGGTCGACGGCCCACACTTCGCCGGCTGGGAGATCTACCACGTCAAGGGGTCGCCGGTGGACCCCGACCGTGTCTACGCCTCGCAGAGCAGCGGCTGGTTCGGCCAGGTCATCCAACGCTCGGATGACGGCGGGGCAACCTGGCAGCAGGTCGGCGGGGACTTTACCTACGACGGCGTGCCAGGCGAACATCAGTGGTACGACGGGTCGTTGCGGCCGTGGGAGTTCACCCGGGTCTGGCACCTGGAGCCGTCGCGGTCCGAGCTGGATACGGTGCTCGCCGGTGTCGAGGACGCAGCGTTGTTCAGATCCACCGACGGCGGCGGGTCGTGGCAGGAGTTCTCCGGCCTGCGCGAGCACCGGACGGGCCCGTCTTGGCAGCCGGGAGCCGGCGGCATGTGTCTGCACACGATTGTGGCGCACCCGACTGACGACCAGCGGATGTTCGTCGCCATCTCGGCGGCCGGCGCGTTCCGTACCGACGACGGTGGCAACACCTGGCTGCCGATCAATAAGGGTCTGCGCTCGGGTGAGATCCCCGCTGGCGACGCCGAGGTCGGGCACTGCGTGCACCGCATCGCGATGCACCCGGCACGCCCGGACACCCTGTTCATGCAGAAGCATTGGGATGTGCTGCGCAGCGACGACGCCGGAGACTCCTGGCACGAGGTGAGCGGCAACCTGCCGAGCGACTTCGGCTTCACCATCGACGTGCACGCGCACGAGCCGGACACCATCTATGTGGTGCCGATCAAGAGCGACTCCGAGCATTTCCCGCCCGATGGGAGGTTGCGCGTCCACCGCAGCCGCACCGGTGGGGACCACTGGGAGGCATTGACCGAGGGGCTCCCGCAGGCCAACTGCTACGTCAACGTTTTGCGCGACGCGATGGCCGTCGACTCGCTGGACCCCTGCGGGGTCTACTTCGGGACGACCGGCGGACAGGTCTATGCCTCGGCCGACTCCGGTGACAGCTGGGCGCCGATCGTGCGTGACCTGCCAGCGGTGCTGTCCGTGGAGGTGCAGACGCTGCCATGAGCGCCGACCAGATCACCGTGCATGGCGCAGCTGGCGTGCACACCGTACGGGTGGTGTTGCCCGCTCACCTCCGGGTGCTTGCCGGCGTCTCGGGGGAGGTGCCCGTCACGGTCGAAGGCGTGGTTAGCACCCGTTCGGTGCTGAACGCCTTGGAGGCCGATCATCCCCAACTAGCTGGCACCATCCGAGACCGCCGCACGCAGCAGCGGCGAGCCTTCGTCCGCTTCTTCGCCTGCGAGCGCGACCTGTCACACGACGAGCCCGACTCGGCCCTGCCTGCGGCGGTTGCTCGGGGGACCGAACCCTTCCTGGTCATCGGGGCGATGGCTGGCGGCTGAGCGGGGGTCGTACCTGCTCCAGGCTCGCCCTCGGTGCATTAGGCACCGGTCCGTCGCTGGAGCAGGTGCCTGCCGGACCGAACGATCCGGGACGACCGTGCCGTCGGCACCGACGCTGCCGATAGCCTGCGGGGGTGATCACCGAGTACGTCGACCGATTGCACCGCGCCCAGGCCGAAGCCGCCCACGCTGGCGTCGATGCGTTGTTGATCTCGCCCGGACCGGACCTTGCCTATCTCACCGGCTACGACGCGATCGCGTTGGAGCGGTTGACTTGTCTTGTGCTGCCGGCAACCGGAGATGCTCGGCTGGTGGTGCCCGCATTGGAGGAGCCTGCCGCGTTGGCCTCACCGGTGGGCGACCTTGAGATCGACATCGTCGGGTGGCAGGAGACCGACGACCCGTACGCGCTGACGGTGTCGCTGTTACCTGCTGCGGCGGCCACCATGGCGGTCGACGACCGGATGTGGGCGGTGAAGGCTTTGGCGCTGGCACAGGCAGCACCCGCGCTCAATCTGGAGGCGGCCGGCCGGGTGCTGCGTGAGCTGCGGATGCGCAAGAGCGCCGCGGAGGTGAACGCTCTGCGCACCGCTGGCGCCGCCATCGATCGGGTGCACGCGCGGATGGGTGAGTGGTTGCGACCCGGCCGCACCGAGCGACAGGTGGGACGGGACATCGCCGACGCAATCATCGCCGAGGGGCATGACAGCGTGGACTTCGTCATCGTGGCGTCCGGGCCGAACGGGGCTTCGCCGCACGCCGAGCTGTCCGACCGGGTCATCGAGGCCGGTGAGCCGGTTGTGGTGGACATCGGTGGAAGCGTCGGCGGCTACTGCTCAGACTCGACACGCAGCTACATCGCCGGGAATGCGGCGCCGCCGGACTTCGCCGCCTACTACCCGGTGCTGTGTGAGGCGCAGCGGGCCCAGTGTGAGGCCGTACGCCCGGGTATCACCGCCGAACAGGTCGACGCAGTCGGCCGTCAGCTGATCACCGCTGCCGGTTTCGGGGAGCAGTTCGTGCACCGCACCGGTCACGGCATCGGGATGGAGACGCACGAGGAGCCGTACATCGTCGCCGGCAACAGCCTGGAGCTGGAGCCGGGCATGGCGTTCTCGATCGAGCCCGGCATCTATCTGCCGGGGCGTCACGGCGCCCGCATCGAAGACATCGTGGTGGTCACCGACGACGGTGCGGAGCGGCTCAACACCACGAGTCGCGAGCTGACGCTGCTGGGCGCCGGATGACCGCCCTCGTTGACGGACCGGACCCGCTCGACCGGCTGGATCAGCACATCGTGGGACTGCTCGCCACCGATGGCCGGCAGTCGTTCACCGATCTCGGCAGGGAGACGGGGCTGTCCACCTCCGCGGTGCACCAGCGCGTCAAGCGGCTCGAGCAACGCGGTGTCATCACCGGCTACGGTGCACGCATCGACCATGCCCTCCTCGGTCAAGGGCTGACCGCGTTCGTGGCGGTCCGGCCGATCGACCCGAGCCAGCCCGACGACTCACCCGATCGGCTCGCTCCGTTGCCCGAGATCACCTCGTGCTTCTCGGTTGCCGGCGACTACAGCTATCTGCTCCAGGTGCGAGTGCCAGACCCGCTGGGGCTGGAGGATCTGCTGGCCCGCATCCGCTCTGCCGCCAACGTCAGCACGCACACCACCGTGGTTTTGTCCACGCCCTACGAGGGACGCTCCACCAGCAGACACCCGGGCCCGCCAGCCGCCTGACGCTGGGCCGCCTGTCCGCTCAGCTGCTGGCCTGGGCTGTCGCCGCCTGCCGGCTCGCCCGAGCCGCTTGCTCGGCGGCCACCTGCTGCCGACGGCTGTCCGGCGCTGTCTGCCGCTCCCACCACCGCTGGCCCTCGGTTGGGAGGGTATGAATCGGGTCGTAGTAGGCGTACGTGCGAGTCAGCGCTTCGAGGTCGTCGCGCTCGATGGACGTACGGTAGTTCTTTGTCCAGTAGGAGATGCCGTGCTCGCGGTCGTAGTCGGCCAACTGGTGCACCCAGCGCTTGCCGACGAACGGCACGTCGCACACGATCCTCGGAGTCGCGAAGCCCGGCAGGTAGCCCATCAGCGCATGCTGCAGGCGCTGCGCTTCGGCTACAGACACCCGCCAGTGCTCAGAGAACGGGATCATGTCGCACATGTAGAAGTAGTACGGCAGGATCCCTGCCCGGTCGGTCAGCGCAAAGCACAGGTCAAGCAGCTGGGACGCGTCCGCGTTGACCCCTGCCATCAGGACGCCCTGGTTGCGCACGTCACGGATGCCGGTGTCCAGCATCGCCCGAGTGGCCTTGGCCACCAGCGGGGTGACGCTGTTGGCGTGGTTGACGTGGGTGTGGATGGCGATCTGCACACCACGGTCGCGAGCAGTGGCTCCCAGGCGCTCCATGCCGGCGCGAACCTCTGCTTGCAGCCAGTGTTGCGGCAGGCCCATCAGTGCCTTGGTTGCCAACCGGATGTCGCGGATGTTGTCGACCTCGAGCAACCGTTCCAGAAACCTTTCGAGGTTCGTGAACGGCATGTTGGCCACGTCGCCGCCGGAGACGACGACGTCGCGAACGCCTGGGGACCTTCGCAGGTAGTCGATCATTGCGTCATAGCGATCCACCGGCTTGGCGCCGAACCGCAACTTGATCACCTGCGGGGTGGAGTTGCCAACGAGGTCCATCCGGGTGCAGTGCCCGCAGTACTGCGGGCAGGTAGGCAGCAGCTCGGCGAGGACCTTGGTGGGGTAACGGTGCGTGAGGCCCTCGGCCACCCACATGTCCTGCTCGTGCAGCGAGTCGCGGGTGGCGTACGGGTGGCTCGGCCGGTCGATGCGGCGATCGGAGAACACCGGCAGCATGTAGCGGCGGACCGGATCGGCGTACAGCGCCTCCGTCGCCTGCGGATCGTTCGGCGCGACACCGGGGACCATGGTGTTGACCATCTGAGGTGGCATCAACATGGACATCGTGGCCCGCTCGGCCTGGTCGCGCTCCAGGTCGGCGTAGAAGCGCTCGTTGATGCCGTCACCGAGGACGGCACGCAGTTGGCCGATGGTTTTGACGCAGTGCGCCCGCTGCCACTGCACCGACTCCCACTCGGCGGTGGTCACCTGGCGCCAGGCGGGGAAGCGGGTCCAGTCGGGCTCGACCAGCTCCCGCGCTTGGTATACGTACGGATCCGCAGGGCTCATGCGCGATATCGTACGGATCGATGTTTCGTCAGTCCACCGACTCGCAGGACGATATCCCGCATCAAGTGACTCAGAAGGGAGGAGTTACGGCATGAAGGGCTCTGACCTCATCGCTGATCCGGCCGGGATGCACCGGGTGCTCGAACCGGCTGGGGTGCTGCCCCAGGCGGCTGCGCGGCTGGACACCCGGGCTGAGCTGTGGCCGGACGAGCTGCGGATCCGTGTGGAGCTTCTGAATCTCGATGCCGCCTCGTTCCGGCAGCTCGAAGAGGCGTCCGGTGACGACATGCGGGCGGCGGTGCTGGAGATCGTCCGGTCGCACGGCAAGATGCAGAACCCGGTGACCGGCTCCGGTGGCATGTTGCTGGGCACGGTCGAGGAGGTCGGGCCGGAGTCACCTTTGGGGCTGGCCGTGGGGGACAGGGTCGCGAGCCTGGTGTCGCTCTCGCTCACGCCGCTGGTGATCGAGGACAATCTGGATCGGTGGGACGGGCGCAGCGAGCAGGTCCCGTGCTCGGGCTACGCCATCTTGTTCGGCCGCAGTATTGCCGCGGTGCTGCCCGACGACCTGCCCGTCGAGTTGTCCTTGGCAGTCATGGATGTCTGCGGCGCTCCCGCACTCACCGAACGGGTGGTGTCGTGGTACGGGTCGCCCACTGTGTGCGTTGTCGGCGCCGCGGGCAAGAGTGGAGCCCTCTCGTGTGCTGCCGCTCGCGATGCAGGTGCCGGCTCGGTGATCGGCGTCGTACCTGTCGAGACCGAGGCAACAGCACTGCGAGCGGCCGGCCTGGCCGACGTTGTCGTCGTCGCCGACGCCCGAGACCCAGTCGCCCTGTCACAAGCGGTGGCTGCCGCCGGCGGCCCTGCGGATGTGAGCGTGGTGTGTGTCGATGTGCCCGGCTGCGAGGGCGGCGCCATCCTCGCTACCGCAGCCGGCGGCACCGTCGTGTTCTTCTCGATGGCAACGTCGTTCAGCGCAGCCGCGTTGGGTGCCGAGGGGCTGGCCGCTGACGTCACGATGTTGGTGGGCAACGGCTATACCCCCGGCCACGCTGACCTCGCCTTGCGACTGCTGCGCTCACACCCCGGCCTCGACCAACTCTTTCGGTCCCGGCTGGCTGCGTTGCCCACGGTGTAACGGCGCCGATCTGCTTGTCGTGACTCGCCGGACAGCGAATTGGCAGCATATTCTGCGTGGACACGTATATCGCGACATTCGCGCGTGGCTGTCGAACATCAACCTGG
>JACCYS010000088.1 GCA_013696365.1 Nocardioidaceae bacterium | reverse complement strand
CTGAGGTGCTCGCCGGGCTAGCCGGCGACGTCGCGGTCGTCGACGTGGGAGGCGCCACCACCGATGTGCACTCCGTCGTCGAGGTGGACCCAGAGGATGCTGTGCTGTCCCGCCAGGTTGTCGCCCCGACCCAGCTCACCCGCACCGTGGAAGGCGACCTCGGCATGCGGTGGAGCGCGCCGTCCACTGTTGACGCCGGCATTGCGCTCGCTGTGGCACGTCGCAGCGAGCGCACGGAGTTGACCGCAGCGGCGCAGCTGCGGGCAGCCGACCCGGGGTTCGTGCCAGCCGAGTCAACCGATTTTGTCCAGGATCTGCGCCTGGCTGCTGTCGCCTGCGGGGCCGCCCTGCGCCGGCCCGCCGGCCGTCAACAGGTCACGTTGGGGGCCAGTGGTCGAGTGCTGCAGCGAACGGGCAAAGACCTGCGCGAGGTCGAGTTGCTGGTGGGGTCAGGTGGCGTGTTCCGCCACGGCTCACCCGAGGCCGTCGACGACGTGTTGCGGGGTTGTACCGGCGTTGAAGTGCCGGGCGGGTGGTTATTGCCACGCGCCCCCCATCTGGTCGTCGACCGGGCGTATGTGCTGGCTGCAGGCGGGTTGCTCGCATCCGCACACCCACGGGTCGCCAGCGCCCTGCTGCGTCGGCATCTGTGCCCGGATGGCTGAGAGCAGCGCACGCTGGCGTGTCGCCCGCGCACACACGGCAACCCGGATGCCAGGCATCATGGGTGCGTGGCAACCCTGGTGACCTGGTCGGACCGGATGCGTGCGCGCGTGCGTGCGCGGCAGAGCGGGCAGGACGACCAACAGGGCGTCGTGCCCTCACCGGGGCAGTCTCGGCGCGGCCGCGTCGGCGGAGCGGGTGCGCCTGGAGCGTCCGACAGCAGTGCGCCACCGACAGCCGCCGCTGCGCACGCCCTGGGCCTACCACCCGCGCTGGTGATGACCACCGGCTGGGCGATCTGTGTGTTGGTCATCGCCTTCCTCCTCGGCCAGATTCTCGATCTGCTCAGCTTTTTCAGCGAGGTCACGGTGCCGCTGGCGATCTCGCTGCTGACCACCGCCCTCGCTGCGCCCGTCGTCGACCGACTGCAGGGGTTCGGACTGCCGCGCCGGCTGGCGGCGGTCATCGTCGTCGTCGCCGGGCTGGCGGTCTTCGGCGGGATTCTGACCGTGGTTGGTTCCCAGGTCGCCGGACAGTTCGACCAGTTGCGCGACGACGTCAGCGAGGGACTGCGGCAGGTGCAGATGTGGCTGCGCACCGGACCGTTGGGGCTGTCCGACGAACAGCTCAACGACCTGATAGACCGCGGACGCGAATCTCTGCAGGGCGCGGACACCGAGGTGGTGAGCCAGGCCGCTGCCGTCGGCACCACCCTCGGGCACTTCCTCGCCGGGCTGTTCATCGTGCTGTTCGCGACCTTCTTCTTCTGCGCCGAGGGCAGCCGCATGTGGCGCTGGGTCGTCAGCCTGCTTCCCGCCGCGGCTCGCCCCGAGCTGAACGCCTCCGGACAGGTGGCCTGGGTGTCGCTGACCGCTTTCGTCCGCGCCACCGTGCTGGTGGCGCTGGCCGACGCCATCGGGGTTGCCGCCGGGGCAGTCCTGCTGGGTGTGCCGCTCGCGCTGGCACTGGGTCTGCTGGTCTTCGTGGGGGCCTTCGTACCTATCATCGGCGCGGCGATCTCGGGGTCGGTGGCGGTGTTGGTGGCCCTGGTCGCGCAGGGGCCGGTCGTTGCCCTGTTGATGCTGGGCGCGGTCGTGCTCGTGCAGCAACTCGAGTCGCACGTGCTGCAGCCGTTCCTGATGGGCAGGTTCGTTGCGGTGCACCCGCTCGGAATCATCTTGGCTATCGCTGCCGGGTTGGTGGCTGGTGGTGTCGTCGGCGCGCTGATAGCGGTGCCGTTGGTCGCCTGCGCCAACGCCGTCGGCAAGCACCTGGCTGGACGAGACACCGATGATGACCCACACCCCGAGACCGCAGGTGAGCTCACCACTGACACTGCGCACGACCCGACCCACCCAGGCAACGTGTCCACCTCCGCTGGCGATGACCCCATCGACCCGAGTGAAACGGCAGGCCCAACCACTCAGCCACGAAGTGCCCACTGACCGGTGCCCCAGGGCGGGCAGACGTGCCTGTGACGGCTCGGACCGGTAAACATGTCCTCGTGACTGCCGAGACCGCTTCCGCCACGTCTTCCGCTGCAGATGCCGCCTCGGCTGCGCGTGAACGCACCGGCGGCACCGCTGACCCCGTCGGCAGGCTCGTCGTCGGGCCACTGTTGCGGCACGCGGACGAGACCTCGGTGAGCGTGTGGGTGGAGGTCACCCACGGCGGCACTGTGACCGTCAGCGCCGCAGAGCACACGGCCAGCGCCGCCACCTTCTGTGTACACGGCCACCACTACGCACTGGTCGACGTAGAGGGCCTGGCGCCGGGGTCACATCTGCCGTACGAGGTGCATCTCGACGACACCAGGGTGTGGCCGCCGGCGCGGTCGCAGTTTCCGCCGAGTGCGCTGCGCACCATGGACTACTCGCAACCGCTGCGGATCACCTTCGGCACCTGCCGCAACTCGGTGCCGCACGATCGACGCACTAACCGGCGGTTCGGCATCGACGTGTTGCGTGCTCTCGCGCTGCGGCTGGCAGATGGTGGCGTACCCGAGCCCATCGGGGACCCAAAGCAGGCGGCGAGCGGCTGGCCGTCGATGCTGCTCTTCCTGGGTGACCAGGTGTACGCCGATGAGACGTCGGACTCGATGCGTGAATACATCGCGCATCACCGCGACATCACCGAGCCGCCGGGCGAAGAGCTCGCCGACTTCGGCGAGTACGCACACCTGTATCGGCTGGCCTGGTCGGAGCCCACGATTCGCTGGGTGCTGTCCACTGTGCCCAGCGCGATGGTCTTCGACGACCACGACGTGCGCGACGACTGGAACACCTCGTACGCGTGGAAGCAGATGATGCGCAGCACGCCGTGGTGGCAGGGCCGGATCCTGGGTGGTCTGGCGTCGTACTGGGTCTATCAACATCTGGGAAACCTGACTCCTGCCGAGCGTGCACGCGACAACGTGTGGCAGCAGGTGCTGGCTGCCGAAGGTGCCGATGTCGGCCCGATCCTGGACGAGTTCGCCGCCGAGGCCGACGCCGACCCCGAGGCGTATCGGTGGAGCTTCCGCCGCGACATCGGCACTACCCGACTGGTGGTCATCGATTCGCGTGCCGCTCGGGTGTTGACCGAGAACGACCGCGCGATGATCGATGCGGTCGAGCTCAACTGGTTGGACGAGCAGCTCACCGGCGGGACGGACCACCTGCTGTTGGGCACCTCGATCCCGTTCCTGCTGCCGTTGGGGCTGCATCACGGTGAGGCGTGGAACGAAGCGGTTGCCGGTGGCGCCTGGGGCAAACGGGCGGCGGGCTGGGCGGAGCAAATGCGGCAGTTCTTTGACCTCGAGCACTGGGCGGCCTTCCAGTGCTCGTTCCGTGACGTCCAGCGGATGGTCGCCGAGGTCGCTGCGGGCGAGCGCGGACAGGCACCTGCGACCGTCACATTCCTGTCCGGTGATGTGCACCACTCGTACCTGTTCGAGGCTGACCTGCCCACCGGACCCGGTAGGTCTCGGGTGCTGCAGGCGGTGTGCTCGCCCATCCGTAACCCGCTGCCGCAGGTGGTGCGCTTCGCCACCGCCACCATGTCTTACGGCGTCGCAGGGGTGATCGGGCGGCTCTGGGCCAAGGCGACGCGAGTGGCTAGGCCGCTGTGGACGTGGAGTCTGGTCGAAGGCCCGTGGTTCGACAACGCGCTGGCCACCGTCGACATCAATGGCCGGGAAGCAACTATCGCCTGGGAAACTGCGGCCGAAGGTTCCAACGACGACCACTTGTTGTGGTGCCCGGTGAGCCGCGCCCGGCTGTCGTGACGCCTGAGTGCCGCCGCGGGATCTACAGTGCTCGGGTGACGGTGACTCTCGCCGATGTGCATGCCGCCCGACAGGTGTTGGGGGATGTTGCGCTGGTGACGCCCATCCAGCGTTCGCGTTGGCTGGAGCAGGTGCTCGGGGTGCCGGTACGGCTGAAGTGCGAAAACCTGCAGCGGGCCGGTTCCTTCAAGATCCGCGGCGCATACGTGCGCATCTCGCGGCTGAGCCCCGAGGACCGTGCGGCCGGTGTGGTCGCGGCCAGTGCCGGCAACCATGCCCAAGGCGTGGCCCTGGCGGCGTCGCTGCTGGACACGCACGCTGTGGTGTTCATGCCCAATGGGGCGCCGATTCCTAAAGAAAATGCGACCAGGGGTTACGGCGCCGAGGTGCACTTTGCCGGCGCGAGCATCGACGAGGCGCTGGTCAGCGCCCGGGCTTACGCCGACCGCACCGGAGCTGTTCTCATCCACCCCTTCGACCACGCCGATGTGGTGGCCGGGCAGGGCACGCTCGGCCTGGAGCTGTTGGAGCAGGTGCCCGACGCTGCCACCGTGGTGATCCCGTGCGGCGGTGGCGGGCTGCTCGCTGGTGTCGCGCTCGTGCTCAAGGCGTCCCGACCAGACGTGACGGTTGTCGGGGTGCAGGCCGAGGGGGCGAACAGCTATCAGCCCAGCCTTGTCGCCGGTGAGCCCGTGCCGCTTGCCTCGATGTCCACCATGGCCGACGGCATTGCCGTGGGCCGCCCGGGTGACGTGCCGTTCGCATCGGTTGCCACCCACGTCGACGAGATGCTGACGGTCAGCGAGGAGTCGATGTCACAGGCGTTGCTGTTGTTGTTGGAGCGGGCCAAGCAGGTCGTCGAGCCCGGCGGGGCGGCTGCCGTCGCCGCCCTGTTGGAACATCGCGATCGCGCCGACTTGTTCTGCAACGGACCGGTCGTGGCCGTGCTGTCAGGCGGCAACATCGACCCGCTGCTGATGATGCAGGTGGTGCGGCACGGGTTGGCCGCCGCTGGACGTTATCTGTCGATCACCGTCACGATCCCGGACCGGCCGGGCCAACTCGCGAGCCTGCTGACCCACCTGGGCGGCGCCAAGGTCAACGTCCTCGACGTCGTGCACCAGCGGGTGTCAGCAGCGCTGCATGTCGACGAGGTGGCGGTTGCGCTGCAACTGGAGACGCGAGGCGATCCACACCGTCTGCAGGTGCTGTCCGATCTGCGCAACGCCGGCTTCGTCGTCGCCGAGTCCTGAGCCCGATAACTCTGTGGTGCGGGGTCACGTGCCCGAGGATGCGCTGCCGCGCTCGGCCTCCTCGGCGTCGACTTTACGGCGCACCTCGTCCATGTCGACCTCGCGCACCGCGGTGATGAGTTGTTCGAGCGCCGGTGCGGGCAAGGCTCCGGCCTGCGCGTGCAGCAGTATGCCGTCGCGGAAGGCCATCAACGTGGGGATGGACGAGATCCCCAGTCCGCCGGCCAGCTGTTGCTCCGCCTCGGTGTCCACCTTGGCGAAGGTGATGTCGGTGTGCTGCTCAGCCGCTGACTCGAATACCGGAGCGAACGAGCGGCAGGGACCACACCAGGCCGCCCAAAAGTCGACCAGCACGATGCCGTCTGCGCCGACCGCCCGCTCGAAGTCGCCGGCGGTCAGGACCGTTGTCGGTGCGTTCATACGTCGGCCAACGACACCGAGCCGATCGGCTATTCCGTTCAACTACGGAAGGGTTTTGCCCCGACGATCTCGAGCGTCACCGTCTGGCCGTTCGGCGCGTCGTAGGAGGCGAACTCACCGACGTCGAGCCCGCGTACCGCGCTCCCCAGCGGACTCTGCGGGGAGTACACATCCATCTCGACCGAGTCGTCGAGGGCAAGCAGCTCGCGAGACCCGAGCAGGAACTCCTCGGTCTTGTCGTCACCGGCGAACTTCACCGCCACCACCATCCCGGGCCCGATCGGGTCGCCGGGTTTGGGCGGCTCGCCCACCTCGGCTCGGCGCAGCATGTCCTCCAGTTGACGGATGCGCGCCTCGGCCTTGCCCTGTTCCTCTTTGGCGGCGTGATACCCGCCGTTCTCGCGCAGGTCACCCTCGTCGCGGGCCTCGCCGATGCGGGCCGCTAGGTCTGCTCGGGCAGGACCCCGGAGATGGTCGAGCTCCTCCTGGAGGCGGTCATTGGCCTCCTGGGTGAGCCAGATGACATTCGACTCGACCGGCTGGGACACGGGTGCTGCTCCTCGTCATACGTCGGCACGGGCCCACACTGGTGAGTCCGCCTCAGGGTGCAAACGATGAAGGGTAGCAACCCCGTACCAGGGCAGTGGTGGCTCGGCGCTCGGTGACGATCGCAGCGGTGGTCCGCTGAGAGCCCGGCTCCGCCGATGCCAGCTCCACTGTGCGTTCACCGACGATGGCCTTGTCGGTCGCCTGGGCGTAGATCTCGCAGGTCACTGCCGTTGCCACCGAGCGCCGCACTTCGAAGTCCAGCTTGGTTCGCCGGTCCGACACGATTTCGAAGCCGACCACCCCGGCATCCACTTCGGGTGTGGAGCCCTCGATGGCGGCATCCAGGAGCCAGCCGACGCCCACCACTACAACGGCAGCCAGGACCAGCACGAACAACACCCGGCCACTGCGCGAGCGCCGCCCATAGCGCTCGGGCATGGCGGCACGGGCGGCGGCCGCCGGGTCGGTTCTGGCCATGCTGCATTCTTGCCTGCGTGTCTGACCGAGCAAGCCACCCCTCGACCGAGCCTGTCACCGGTGCTGCGTATCCGGTCGGCGGCACCGCTGGTGAGGCGCTGAGGCTGTTGCACGTGCATGCACATCCCGACGACGAGTCCAGCAAGGGGGCGGCTTCGACCGCTCGCTACGTCTCCGAAGGGGTGGACGTGCATGTGGTCACCTGTACCGGTGGTGAGCGCGGATCGATCCTGAACCCCAACATGGACCGCCCCGACGTGCTAGCCAACATCGCCGAGATCCGTCGGCAGGAGATGACCAGGGCACGGGAGATCCTTGGCGTCACTCAGGACTGGCTGGGCTTCGTCGACTCCGGGTTCCCCGAGGGCGACCCGCCCCCGCCGCTGCCCACTGGATGTTTCGCCGATCTGCCGCTGGAGGAGGAAATGGAAGCGCTGGTGCGGCTGATGCGCACCTTCCGGCCGCATGTGGTGACGACCTATGACGAGAACGGCGGCTACCCGCACCCCGACCATGTGCGCTGCCACCAGGTCAGTGTTGCGGCTTTCGCGGCGGCAGGGGACGCGGCGGCATACCCCGATGCGGGAGCGGTCTGGCAGCCACTGAAGCTCTATTACCACCACAGCTTTCACCGGGCACGCACCCAGGCGTTGCACGACGAGATGGTCCAGCGGGGGATGGAGTCGCCGTACGCCGAGCGACTCGCCGAGTGGAAGCCCGACCCGGCGCACGATGCGCGGATCACCACCCGAGTGCCATGTGCAGAGTGGTTCCCTGTCCGCGACCGGGCACTGCTCGCGCACGCGACCCAGATCGATCCGGAGGGAGCCTGGTTCGCCTGCCCGCTTGAGGTGCACCAGGCCGCCTGGCCGACGGAGGACTTCGAGTTGGTGCACAGTCACGTCAACACCGAGCTGCCCGAGAGCGATCTGTTCGCCGGCGTCAGCCGGCCGCCGCACACCGGAACCTAAGGGGGCATGATGGGGGTATGGGTGACCAGGCATCGGCGCTGCTGAGCGGAGCACTGGCACAGGTCAGCCCAGACGACGCCCGCCCGGGGGTGCTCGGGCTGGTGGTGGTGCTCGGGCTCATCGTTGCCACCGCATTGCTGATGGTCAGCTTCACCAGGCACCTGCGCCGCGTCGACTTCGACGAGCAGCCCTCGCCCGCAGCCCGGGCGCCGGCAGACCCGTCAGACTCCGCTGAGACCGAACCGCTCGACCCGCCGCACTCGGACGGTCCGGAGCCTGATGCTCGCTGAGTCGGGGGTCGACGCCGAGCACCGCGTGGTTCCGGAAGCACCGTGGCGGCGGCAATGGGGTGCTTTGCGCACCAAGTGCTGGTTGGCCCACCGGCGAACCCGGACACCGCTCTGGCCCAAACCCCGGGCGATGCACCCCCATTAGGCTGGCCCGTGTCGACGGCAGCGGCGGAAAGGACTCTCGATGACCAACCGCCTCGCGGGCTCCACCAGCCCGTACCTGTTGCAGCACGCCGACAATCCGGTGCACTGGTGGCCCTGGACTGACGAGGCGTTCGAGCGTGCCCGCTCGGAGTCCAAGCCGGTGCTGCTCAGCGTCGGCTATGCCGCATGCCACTGGTGTCATGTGATGGCGCACGAGTCCTTCGAGGACGGCCCCACCGCCGACTACCTCAACGAGCATTTCGTCTGCATCAAGGTTGACCGTGAGGAGCGTCCCGATGTGGACGCGGTCTACATGGGCGCGACGCAGGCCATGACCGGCCAGGGGGGCTGGCCGATGACCTGCGCGCTCACCCCGGAAGGCATGCCGTTCTTCGCCGGCACGTATTTTCCGCTGGAGCCACGGCACGGGATGCCGTCGTTTCGCCAGGTGCTCGCAGCACTCACCGACGCTTGGGTGAACCGGCGCGACCAGATCGACAAGGTGGGGGCCGACGTGGTGGCCCGGCTGCAGAGTGCGAACGTGGCCATGCCGGGGCCTGCGCTTGATGCGCCGGCACTGGACGCAGCGATGCTGGCTCTGGCTGCCCAGCACGACGCCGCCCATGGCGGATTCGGTGGCGCGCCGAAGTTCCCGCCGTCGATGGTGTGCGAGTTCTTGTTGCGCCAGGCTGCCCGCACCGGTTCTGGGCAAGCCCTCGGGTTGGCCAGCTCGACGTTGACCGCGATGGCGCGCGGCGGGATGTACGACCAGCTCGGCGGCGGGTTCGCTCGCTACAGCGTCGATGCTGGCTGGGTGGTACCGCACTTCGAGAAGATGCTGTATGACAACGCCCTGCTGCTGCGGGCGAATCTGCATTGGTGGCGGCAGACCGCTGACCCGCTCGGGTTGCGGGTCGCCGCCCAGACCGCCGACTTCTTGTTGCGTGACCTCGCCACCCGTGAGGGCGGCTTCGCCTCCGCGTTGGACGCCGACACCGACGGGGTGGAGGGCTCGACGTATGTCTGGACGCCCGCCCAGCTGATCGAGGTCTTGGGCGACGAGGACGGTCGGTGGGCGTCGGCTTTGCTGGATGTGACCACCAGTGGCACCTTCGAGCACGGCAGCTCGGTATTGCAGTTGCGGTCTGACCCGGACGATCCGGAGCGCTGGGCGCTGGTCCGCGAGCGCTTGCTGACCGCGCGGGCCGCACGGGCCCAGCCTGGCCGCGACGACAAGGTGGTAGCCGCCTGGAACGGGCTTGCCGTCACCGCGTTGGCGGAGGCGGGCGTGTTGCTCGACGAGCCCACCTACCTCGACGCAGCAATGGCCGGTGGCGAGCTGCTGGCCTCAGTCCATCTGGACGCGGCCGGCCGACTACTACGCACCTCACGTGACGGGGTTGCGGGGCCGAATGCGGGTGTGCTGGACGACTATGGCTGCGTGGCCGAGGCTTGGCTAGCGCTGCTGGGAGCCACCGGAGATCAGGTGTGGCTGCAGCGCGCAGAGCGGCTGTTGGAGCGGGTGCTGCATGGCTTCGCCGCACGTGACGGTGGATTCCATGACACCGCGGACGATGCCGCAGCCTTAGTGGCTCGACCCCGCGACCTGGCCGACAACGCCAGCCCCGCCGGCACCTCGGCCGCCGCGAACGCGCTGCTCGGCTTCGCATCGGCGACCGGCTCGTCGCGACACCGGCTCGCGGCTGAACGGGCGGTGGCATCGGCTGCCGGGTTGGCCCGGCAGGCACCCCGGTTCGCCGGGTGGAGCCTGGCCGTTGCTGAAGCCCTGCTCGCTGGCCCGGTCCAGGTGGCGGTTGTCGGTGCCGACGACGATCCGGCACGGCATGCCCTGCATCGCGCGGCACTCGCCTCGCCGTCGCCGGGTGCGGTGGTGGTGGCCGGCACGGCCACAGACAATGGCGCTGACGTCCCGTCGACCTCAGCGGTCCCGTTGTTGGAGGGCCGAGGCTTGGTGCAAGGGCGACCCGCCGCCTACGCATGCCGGGGGTTCGTCTGCCAGCGGCCGGTGACCGATCCGAACAATCTCGCGTCCATGATGAAGTGACGACGAGGTGATG